>JALUWH010000158.1 GCA_027019685.1 Ghiorsea sp.
ACGCGGTGGCGGAGAAAAGTTTTTTATTTCGGGTCGCCCTGTGATTGAAGGTGTGTTTGGCGTGTATATGCCGCAAGAAATGAAACGTATGCAACCCATTATTATTGCGTTGCTTATCTTGCTTTTGTATGTGTCCTTCCGTTCACCACGTGGCGTGGTTTTACCTTTGCTTACGGTTTTAATCGCAGAAGTGTGGACGGTAGGAACCATGGCGGCTTTGGGTTATAATATTTATACCATTACAACCATGCTGCCGATTTTGATTATGGCGATTGGTATTGCTGATGCCGTTCACTTTTTAAGTCGAGAGCGACTGTTGGCACATTTTTCTAAATATTCGCATAGAAAAGAGCGGATTATAGAAGTGATGCACGAGCTTTGGAAACCCATGGTGATGACTTCGGTGACCACTGCTGTGGGTTTTTTATCCATGCTTACCTCTGATTTACCGCCGATTCAAGAATTTGGTATGTTTGCAGCTTTGGGTGTGGCTTATGCTTTGGTCATCACGCTACTGTTGTTTCCTGCGGCATTGATGGTGCTGCCTGAAAAAGATGGACATGCCGATAAAAAACCAATGTTTACCGATTATGTGGATTGGACAAGCAAAGTGATTATCGAATATCCCAAACGGATTATGGTGATGTTTGCAATCTTGGTTGCGGTTTCATTGTATGGGGCATCGTTGATTAAGGTGGATGCATCCATGGTGGCGCAATTTAAACCCAATGACCCTGTTCGTCATGCGGATACGGTGCTCAATCAACACTTCTCAGGCACAACCAGTTTGGATGTTATGATTGATACAGGCAAAGAAAACGGACTGCTTGAGCCTGCATTTTTACAAAAGATTGTTGACTTACAAACAGAAATTGAGAAAGACCCTGTGGTGGGTGATACATCATCCATTGCTGAATTTTTGATGGTGATGAATAAGGCGCTGAATGAAGATAATCCTGATTATTATCGTGTACCTGATTCTTCTGATTTGGCAGCGCAATATCTATTGCTTTACTCATTCTCGGGTGCACCCGATGACTTTGAAACCTTTATGACCAGCGACTATCGCAAAGCGCATGTACGCATCAATATGAAAACGGACAGTACAGATGCGGTTGCAAGCTTGCTGACCAAGCTAAGGAATAAAACAGATGTTTGGTTTCCTGCATCAGAAGGGTACAAGGTGGACTGGGCAGGCACAGGTTATACCTTGGATGCTTTAGCCAAGATGATTATCGACGGGCAAATTACCTCACTAGCCTTATCTATATTTGCGATTTTCTTATTGTGTTTGGTGATGTTCAAGCGCTTGCTGATTGCAGTGGTTGCTATGATTCCAGTGACGCTGGCAGTGACAGTCAATTATGGAACCATGGGGAATATTGGTATCCCATTAGACTTGGCAACAGCCCTTACGGGCTCTATGGCGCTGGGTATTGGTGTGGATTTTGCGATTCATTATTTGCACAGATACCATGAAGAAACTGTGGCAAAGCATTCGTATGAAGAAAGCGTGATTAATACCAACCATAGCGTGGGGCATGCGATTTTATTTAATACCATTGTTGTTGTGGGCGGCTTCTTGGTGTTGCTATCTGCAAATTTATACCCACAAATGAAACTGGGCGCACTGATTGCTGCAACCATGATTGTTTGTTACGCAGCAACGGTTTATTTGTTCCCTGTATTGCTTGGTTTGGGTAAAGAGAAAATTAAAGTATGAGGTATGTAACCATCTTGGCAGCGGCGGGGGTGTTGTGTGCTAGCAATGCCTCAGCTGTGGAGTGGACTGTCCATGGTGCGCTTAAAAATGAGACGGCATATTTTGTTTCGGGTGATAAACGTTTGGATAAGGTGCAAAACCGTGTTGACCTAAAGCCAGAAGCTATTTTAAGTGACAGGTGGGAGTTTCGCAGCCGTTTCTTAGCTTGGTATGATGCGGCAACTGATATTGAGCCTAGTAATACCACGGATTACACACCTGCAACCCAAAATTTTTATCGTACTTATTCAGAAGTAAAAGAAGCATATTTTTTGTATGCAGGCGATGCGTTTGACTTGCGACTAGGGCAGCAGCAAATTGTTTGGGGTAAAACCGATGGTTTGCGTTTGCTTGATGTGGTAAATCCTTTGGATATGCGCGAGTTTCTTATGGATGATTTCCTTGATTCGCGTATGGGTTTGATAGCGGCACGTTTAAACTATTATGCAGATATTGGCGGCCATGAGCATGAGTTTGAGTTTCTGGTTATACCCGATGCTAAGGCAGCTAAGTTTGCACCTAATGGTTCACGATGGGCTTATGCCATGCCAACACCACCAGCAGGTGTTTCATTAAGTATTGGTGCGGGTAATGAGCCAAGCTTTGGGCTTGCTGATGCTGAGGCAGGCATGGCTTGGCGGAGCAACCTTGATGGTTGGGATGTATCGCTAAACTGGTTTAATGGTTGGAAAGATACGCCTGCGATTCGGCAGAGTTTTAGCCCTGGCACACTTACATTAACGCCTGTATACCAACGTATGAACACTGTAGGTGGTTCAGCATCCAATGCCTTTGGTGCTTGGGTGGTGCGTACTGAAATGGCAATCAATACCAATGAAATTTTGACCACCAGTGTTGCTCCAGTGGATACAACCACATGGAATGCAGCATTAGGTTTGGATCATAATGCCAATAACTGGTTTATCAGTGGTCAATTTTTTATGCGGTATATTCAAAATTGGGATAATACCATGGTTGAAAAAGAGAACTCAGGTTTTGTAACGTTATCTGTATCGACAGATTACATGAATGATAAGCTTAAACCTGAAATGATTGCTTTAATTAGCTATTCAGATGGTAGCACCATGATTCGTCCAAAAGTGTCATATGAATTTAGTGATTCGGTGCTAGGGCGTGTGGGTGTTGATATGTTTACAGGTGATAACACAGACTTTTTTGGTCAGTTTAATCATAACGATAGAATTTATACGGAAATTGAATATACATTTTAATGTTTGTTTCATACCGCTGTTTTACTTTACCAAACATTAAAGTCTAATATATTAATACATAATAAAGAGGAAGATATGAAAAAAATAATAATGATAAGTATGGCTCTAGGTCTTATGTCAAATCAAGCGCAGGCAGAGTCTACAGATTTTGAGGCAGGTAAAGCTTTGTTTCAGCAAAACTGCTTCATGTGTCATAATGCAGAGCTTGAGCCTGCACAAGCGCCGCCGATGTTTGTGGTACAAATGAAATATAAGATGGCAACTGCTGATAAAACGGAATTTGTGAAAAAAATAACCAGTTTTGCGACTAACCCAACAGTAGAAAAAGCTATATTGAAAGAGCCTGTAAAGGTACTGGGTGTGATGCCTAACATGGGTTTTGAAGAAAGTGATGTGCGTAAGATTGCAGCTTATATTCATGATGAGACGTTTTCACCACCTTGCAACCATTGGAAACATGCAGCAGACCGTTTTAAGGCTGAAGGTAAGATGAAGTTGTATCAAAAGCATCAGAAAAAATATGATGCCATGTGCTCAACATCTGTAGATAAACCTAAGGTAAAACATGCAGGGATGCGCAATACAAGTATCACTGCTGAAGAGGGCTCACTCAAAGCGATTATGCAACAGTTGGGTATGGATTATGCAGCCGTTGATGAAGCGATTTTGAAAGAAGATTTGGATGCTGTGGCAGTTGCAGCGCATGGTATTGCTTTTCATGATGAACCATCCCTAGGTACAAAAATGAAACTGATGGGAAGCCTGCGCTCTGAGATGAAAGGTTTTAAGGCTAAAGATGAAAAAGTGCATCACCTTGCTTTAGATATTGAAAAAGCTGCCAAAGCTAACGATATGAAAACAGTGATTGCCAAACAATCACAAATGTTAAGCGCTTGTATGGCATGTCACACTAGTTTTCGTAGCCGCGTGATTTCTATCTTGCATTAAGCTGTAGCTAATCAATAAGGAGTATATGTTGCCATGAAACGGAAAATTGTAGGTTATCATCAAGATGAAAAGGGTGATTGGGTTGCAGATTTGGACTGTTTTCATGGGCAACATGTGCGCCATGAACCGCCTTTTTTTAATCGACCTTGGTCAGATTCAGAAGAAGGGCGAAGCAGTAAACTTGGCGCAATATTAAATTGTGTCCGCTGTGATGCTTTGGAATTTCCAGAAGGATTAAGTGAATACAAGCGAACACCTGAGTTTACGCAAGATACTATCCCCAAAGGTTTACTGAAAAACCATACCACCAAGTTGGGCACATGGGGTAAGATTCATGTGATGGAAGGTAAACTTTTATACAAACTTGATGGTCAAAAAGGTATTGTTGTTTTGCCTATGCAAACTGCAAATATTCCGCCTGAAATGTTACACAGCGTTGAAGCTGATGGTGATGTACGGTTCTATGTCACTTTTAATAAGTTACAAAATTAGTAAAAGGCTTTAAGTATTAAATTACGGGTTGCTATGAGCTTGTAAGCACCTTAGAAGATTAGACTTTTCATTCACTTGTTTATTTGCAAAGTTCGCAAATTGCCTCTTGCTTCCCTTCCTTATAATCAAATTTTATTCATACTGATTGCAATTCTAACATTCGGTTTTATCGTGGCTTAATGCTAAGAACTCTGTTTGTAAGGTTGTTTTTTTGAGATACTGGACTTTTTTCTTTGTTTTTCTGCTGCTTTCAGGCTGTGCATCTTATGGTAAAATATCTAATAAGCCTCTGGAAACAAAGGTGAGCCCAGGGTTTTTGTCAGATAAAACCATTGCTACTATGCAAAAATCCAGCTCACCTGAGACTTTATTGATCTTAAGTTTCTCAGGTGGTGGCGCGCGAGCTGCAGCACTGGCTTATGGGGTGTTAGAAGAACTGAATCAAAAAAAACTCCTTGATGAGGTGGATGTGATTAGTTCTGTTTCTGGCGGTAGTTTTACAGCTGCTTATTTTGGGTTGCATGGTCAAGGTATTTTTCAAGACTTTGAGCGAGTGTTTTTAAGGAAGAATTTTGAAACACCACTGATTAAAAGCTTATTGAATCCTTTTGCTTGGTTTAGTTCAACAGGTCGCACGGAGCAAGCTGTTCGCCTATATGAAAAAACAGTGTTTAAAGATGCAACATTTGCAGATATAGAAAAAACTGGTGGCCCTGTCATTTTAATCAATGCGACGGATTTAAATGATGGCGTACGCTTTTCGTTTACCCAAGAATACTTTAATACTTTATGTTCAGATATTGATTCATACCCTGTTGCACGAGCTGTAACAGCATCATCTGCTGTTCCTGTGGTGTTTCATCCTGTTGTGCTTAAGAATTACCATTGTAATCAAGAAACTCCCCAGTGGTTGGCAGTAGCAGAAGAAAGGTTTTCCAAGAATGCAGTGATGTTAAATGCGGTTACACGACTTAAAAAATATTACAATCAGAGTAATAGAGACTATATTCATTTTGTTGATGGTGGGATTGCAGATAACCTTGGGTTGCGTGCAATATATGAGTATATTGAATTTGGCGGTGGTATTAAGCAGGTCAACCGTAAAGCAGATCATAAAGCAGTGAAGAGAATTGTGATTATATCAGTGGATGCGTTTGCTAATAGCAATCGCTCTATGGATAAAAGTAATAAGCAGCCCGGCTTGGATGAAGTGATTAGTGCAGTGAGTGATATTCAAGTTCGACAGCAGAATGCTTCTACGCTGCATCTTATTGAGCATAGTATTAAAAGTTGGGCAAAAGGTCTTTCTACTGATAATCATGTGGTGAAGCCCTATTATATTCAGTTGAACTTACAACAAATTCATGAGCGTAGGGAAAGAGATTATCTTAATAGCATTCCAACCAGTCTTTCGCTTAATGATGAGCAAGTAGATGCTTTAATTGATGCAGGACATCAATTACTACGTAGTAATGATGTGTTTCAAGACCTATTGGGGCATATGGTGGATCAGTAAAGGTAATCGTGAAGGTTGGATTAGAAAACGTATTTAGCTGTATTCATTTTTATTCATGCCATCCATATTTTCAAAATAATTTTCATGATGAACAAGGAGAGTGTATGTTAAGAAAAATAGGATTTATAATGGTTGTTTTAGCTATTTCAGCTACGTCTGTGTATGCAGCTGACTTTAGTCAATACAGCAATGAAGAGTTGTTGGGTATGAAATCAGAAGCAAGTTCTTGGGATGCTAATCAGCGCCAAGCATTTCAGACAGAGATGAAGCTACGTATGCAGTCTATGAGTCAAGAGGAGTGCAAAACCTTAATGAGTTCGGCTAATGCTCAAGGCAAAGGTGGGCAAAGATTGCGAGATGGTTCAGGCATGGGACAAGGTGGTCAAGGAAAAGGTCGATATTAGACTTAGAAAGGTACTTGAATAATTCAAAGGCTTCGTTTTTGTGACCTTTAAAGAAGTACTTTTATGGGCGTATTTCACACAGTTATATAATTTTAAAATTACGATGCTTTGTGTATCTTATTTTTCGCAATAGGGACTGTATTTTTTACGTGTTTCTTTGAATATGTATATTGCCTTCTTTTTTTATGCAACCTTTGTATATTGAATGTTAATCCTCATGGAACTGAAAGGGAGTCAGCTCACAGAGTATACCTTAATCATTAATGTAGTTGATATGTAAGCCTTATGAGAGGCTTGTAAGATGGGGGTGATAAAGTGTTGATTTGGAAAATTGACATGGCATAATGCGCCACCTTGCCGATGCAATGATGGTTGGCAGGTTACATATGCGAGGGTGGCGGAACTGGTAGACGCGCTGGATTTAGGTTCCAGTGTCTTACGGCGTGAGGGTTCGACTCCCTCCTCTCGTACCATACACGTCAATGCGCTCCATTACTGGGGCGCATTGATTTTTTGTACATACTTAATATTCCTTTCGGAGGCTTAAATGATTCAAACTGAAGTCAAAAAACTTGGTGAAAATGAGCATGAAGTAGAGGTCAGTTTACCTAAATCAGAATATGACAAGGTATATGCTGCTGAAAGAAATAAATTGATGGGCCAAGTGAAATTACCAGGCTTTCGCCAAGGTAAAACACCTGGTCATGTGATTGATAAACAGTTCGGTCCTAAGATTCATGAGGACACAGTTTCTCAACTTTTACAACAACACTATGTCGCAGCAATTGAATCATCAGGTTTAACACCTGCGCTTCAACCTGAGCTTTCATTGCCTAAAGTACAGCCTGATGACCAGTTTGTATTTACGTTGAAAGTAGATACTTGGCCTGAAGTTGCACTAACAGACTTGTCAAAATTAACCATTGAAGCAACTGAAGTGACTGTTGATGATGAAGATGTAAAAGGTGTGCTTGAGCGTTTATATAAGTCCCAAGTAAAATATGAAATCACAGATGACCGTGCTGCAGAGACTGGCGATCAATTGCATATTGATTTTGAAGGTTTTATTGCTGATGAAGCTTTTGAAGGTGGTAAAGGTGAAGATGTTGCCCTTGTGTTGGGTGAAGGTCGCTTTATTCCAGGCTTTGAAGATCAATTGGTTGGCAAGAAAGCTGGCGACACATGTACAGTTAAGGTTACTTTCCCTGAAGATTATCAAGCCCCCAACTTGGCAGGAAAAGAAGCACGTTTTGAAACAATGGTGAAAAGTGTTGGTGCTGCTGTTGCTGCCAAAGATGATGCGGAGTTGGCTGAGCTTTTGAATTTTGCAGATGCAGAAGCCATGCACAAAGATATTCGTGAAGGTTTAGAAAAAGAAGCGGCAAATGCAGCAAAAGGTGCAACGCATGACTCTGCACTCAAAGCATTGTTGGAAGCTCACCCAATGACTTTGCCAGAGGGTTTGATTGCTGAAGATATGAAAGCAACGACTGCCCGTGTTGTACAAAATATGAAGCAACAAGGCATGGATGCTAGCGAAGAAATGTTGGCAGATGAGGCTTTTCGCCAAGAAGTGCGTGAGCGTTCAGAGCGTGGCTTGAAATTGTCTGTACTATTGCAAAATGTGCGTAAAGATTTTGATATTACACTAAGCGATGAAGAGATTGATGCTGGTGTTGATGAAATGGTGATGGCATACCCTGAAAACATGCGTGATGATTATGCGAAATACATTCGCGATAACCAAGAGCAAATGGGTGCTTTAAAAGACCGTTTGTTAGAACAAAAGTGTATTGATTATGTTGTGTCACAAGCTAAAACCAAAAAAGTTGAGAAAACCTTGGCAGCATGGCAAGCAGAGCAGGATCAAGCACAGTCATGAGTTTAGTGCCTATGGTTGTAGAACAAACGGCTCGCGGTGAACGTTCATACGATATTTTTTCAAGGTTATTAAAAGAGCGTATTATTTTCTTAAATGGTCAAGTTGAAGATAATATGGCGAACTTGATTACAGCTCAGTTGCTTTTTTTGGAATCAGAAGGTCCTGATAAAGATATTTATCTTTATATTAATAGCCCTGGCGGTGTGGTCACAGCGGGTATGGCGATTTATGATACTATGCAATATATTCGTTGTGATGTATCAACATTGTGTGTGGGGCAAGCTGCATCTATGGGGGCGCACTTGTTAGCTGCAGGTGCACCAGGTAAGCGTTATGCCTTACCCAATGCGCGTATCATGATTCACCAGCCACTCGGTGGTTTCCAAGGTCAAGCAACGGACATTGAGATTCATGCCAAAGAGATTTTAAAGTTGAAAGATGACTTAAATCGAATGATGGCGAAACATACAGGACAACCTTTAGAGAAGTTGTCTGACGATGTTGAACGTGATTATTTCTTGTCAGCAGAGGCTGCTTGTGAGTATGGTATCGTTGATAAGGTATTAACCTCTAGAAATGATGTGCCTACTTCAGGGGCAAGCGAGGGCTAAAAATGACAGCTTCTTCTAATGGTGATTCAACGTTATTCTGTTCTTTTTGTGGAAAAAGCCAGCATGATGTGAAAAAACTCATTGCAGGACCAACTGTATTTATTTGTGATGAATGCATAGAACTTTGTAATGACATCATGATTGAAGAAATGTCGGATGAAAAAGACAGTGAAGCTTCATCAGCTAGCAAAGGTTTACCCAAGCCAAAAGAAATCAAAGAGTTTTTAGATGGTTATGTGATTGGGCAAGAAAACCCTAAACGTTTATTATCAGTGGCTGTCTATAACCACTATAAACGTATGAAACACAACGAAAGTAGTGATGTGGAAATTTCTAAAAGTAATGTTTTGCTTTTAGGACCTACAGGTTGTGGTAAAACATTATTAGCACAAACTTTGGCACGTATTTTTGATGTTCCTTTTATTATTGCCGATGCGACCACATTAACTGAAGCAGGTTATGTGGGTGAAGATGTCGATAATATTGTTGTGAAACTACTACAAGCAGCCGATGGTGATGTGGAAAAAGCACAGCGTGGCATTATCTACATTGATGAAGTGGATAAATTAGCTAGGAAATCTGATTCACCGTCTATTACACGTGATGTATCGGGTGAAGGTGTTCAGCAAGCATTATTGAAATTAATTGAAGGTACGATTGCTTCCGTTTCTCCCCAAGGTGGGCGTAAAAATCCACAGCAAGAGTTTACCCAAGTCGATACAAGCAATATCCTATTTATTCTAGGTGGTGCGTTTGCAGGTCTTGAGAAAATCATTGAAGCCCGTGGTAAGACGCGTTCGATTGGTTTTGGTGCCACGGTTGATGTTGAAGATGATATTGATATTGGTGAGCGTTTAAAAG
The DNA here is from genome assembly GCA_027019685.1 of Ghiorsea sp. Taxonomy (GTDB): domain Bacteria; phylum Pseudomonadota; class Zetaproteobacteria; order Mariprofundales; family Mariprofundaceae; genus Ghiorsea. The sequence goes on from JALUWH010000158.1 coordinate 9,709, forward strand.
GTGTTGAACCTGAAGACTTGATTAAGTTTGGTTTGATTCCTGAGTTGGTTGGTCGTTTGCCAGCTGTGGCAACGCTGACTGAGTTGGATAAAACTGCTTTATTAGAAATTCTTACTGAACCTAAAAACGCATTGGTTAAACAATACCAAGCATTATTGAAATATGACAATGTGGATTTGGCGTTTACCAAGGATGCATTGGATGCGATTGCTGATAAAGCTATTTTGCGTAAAACAGGCGCACGTGGTTTGCGCGCAATTATGGAATCGGTGATGTTGGATGTGATGTATGATGTGCCAACCATGGATAATGTTGAAGCATGTAAGATTACAGCTGATGTTGTTGAAGGCAAAGCTGAACCAGAATTGGTTTATAAAAAGAAGCAAAAAAATATAGAAGTTGCTTAGTTATTCACAACTTTGATTTTAAAAGCCTCGTAAATCGAGGCTTTTTTCGTTTTAGGGCTTGAAATTCCCCTTATAAAACATTATCAATAATATTCTGTGGCGCGTGATGTGGTTTGCGCCTTAATGTAATGAAAAAGAGGTGCCCATTGGCTGAAATAGATGTTTCTCAATCGAATGAATCTGGAGATAATATAACAACACTTCCAGTGTTGCCGTTGCGTGATATCGTAATGTTTCCCCACATGATTGTTCCTTTATTTGTGGGTAGGGAAAAATCGGTAGCAGCACTTGAAGAAGTGATGAATGCAGGTAAAAGTATTGTATTACTAGCCCAGAAAAACCCAGAGGATGATGCGCCAGATTTGGATGCATTATTTCAGGTTGGAACTTTAGGTAATATTTTACAAATGCTGAAACTACCTGACGGTACGGTAAAGGTTTTGGTTGAAGGGCAGTCTCGTGTTCGTGTTCATGATTTAACAGAAGATGTTTGTTTGCGTGCGCGTTATGAAGTGTTATCTGAAGCCAATGAGGATGAGCGTGAGCAGGAGCAAGTGGCCCGCACTGTTATCAACCAGTTTGAACTGTATGCAAAATTAAATAAAAAAGTTGCACCAGAAGTTTTGGTTTCTATTACTGCTGTGGATGATGTAGATAGATTGGCTGACACCATTGCTTCTCACTTGAATTTAAAAGTTGCAGAGAAACAAGAATTACTTGAAATGACTTCGGTGATTGAACGTCTTGAAAAACTATTTGCCATCATGGAAGAAGAGATGGATATGCTTCAGGTAGATAAACGCGTGCGTTCACGTGTGAAACGGCAAATGGAAAAAAGCCAACGCGAATATTATTTGTCTGAGCAAATGAAGGCAATTCAAAAAGAATTGGGTGAAGATGATGCTCAATCTGATTTGGATGAAATTGAGCAAAAAATTGAATCTATTGGTTTAAGTAAAGAGGCCAAAGAAAAAGCTGTGGCTGAGTTGAAGCGTTTAAAAATGATGCCGCAAAACAGCTCTGAAGCAACAGTGTTGCGTGGTTACTTGGATTGGCTGGTTGATTTACCTTGGAAAAAACGTTCACGTGTAAGAAAAGACTTAGAAGCCGCAGAAGCTGTGTTGGATGCTGACCACTTTGGTTTGGAAAAAGTTAAAGAGCGTATTTTGGAACATTTAGCTGTGTTGCAGTTGGTGAAAAAGATGAAGGGACCTATTCTTTGTTTTGTTGGGCCTCCAGGTGTAGGTAAAACATCGCTTGCCAAGTCGATTGCACGCGCAACCCGCCGTGAATTTGTGCGTATGAGTTTGGGTGGTGTGCGTGACGAAGCTGAAATTAGAGGTCATAGACGAACATATATTGGTTCAATGCCAGGTAAGGTTATTAAATCGATGAAAAAAGCAGGTACCAAAAACCCACTTATTTTATTGGATGAAATTGACAAAATGGGCGCAGACTTTAGAGGGGACCCATCTTCAGCATTGCTTGAAGTTTTAGATCCTGAGCAAAACAATACTTTTAATGATCATTACCTAGAAGTGGACTACGACTTGTCAGATGTCATGTTTATTACAACATCCAATAGTATGAATATTCCTGCACCTCTTTTGGACAGAATGGAAATTATCCGCATTTCAGGTTATACAGAAGATGAGAAGCTGGCTATTGCTAAGAAGTACCTGTTACCGAAACAAGTAAAAAACCATGGC
>JALUWH010000159.1 GCA_027019685.1 Ghiorsea sp.
TTTATCAAAAAGCTCTTTTTCTTATCGGATAAGCGTAGATTTTCCTTATTTCTTCCCTTTTTTCTTATGCGAGCATCTTTAGAAGAATATGATGAGAACTGGAGTAAAATACGCATTCGTTTACCACTAAACTGGGTATCTAAAAATGCAGCAGGTAATATGTTTGGCGGCTTTCAAGCCAGCCTTGCCGACCCTATTCCTGCCATGGCTTGCATACGAAAATTTCCCAACCACAGGGTTGCCACCAAAAAGTTGGAAATCGACTTTATCCGTGTTGGCAACTCCGATTTAATACTACATTTTGATTTTGACCCTGCCCAAGAACAACAAATTCGTGAAGAATTAGAAAAACATGGGCGCGCCACACCTTGTTTTGATATGGTGTATATGCGTGCTGATGGTAAAATATGCTCAAAAATTAAAAATACCGTTGCCATACGCCCTTTAGGTTATGTTAGCCATCTAGAAAACAAATAAAAACCGCCCTAACCCAAAGGTTAAGACGGCTTTCAAAAACCAATATTTGGTTTGCCTAGGTCATTCAAAACTTCCTTAGTATTCGCGACGTTGACGGGCGCGGATACGACGAAGACGCTTCATAAGACGCTTGCGTGCTGCAGCTTCTTTACGTTTTTTCGCCACGGAAGGTTTCTCATAAGCTTCACGACGACGGCATTCACTAATAACACCACCACGCTCAACTTGCTTACGGAATCGCTTAATAGCCATTTCAATTGGCTCATCAGTACTCACTCTAATTCCTGGCATGTAAAAACATCACCCCCTTGGGCAAACCGCAAAATTTATACGCTAAACGTATAGCCTTTGTATGAAGCTTGACTATGTGCCTACTCCTGCAAAGGGTCGCGCATTATGGGTGTGGAATCAATGAAGTCAAATCAGAAGAAATCAAGCGTGTTTCGTGCAGCAGCAAAAGTCGGCAGTTGGACCATGCTTTCACGAATTTTAGGCTTTATCCGCGATATTTTTATTGCCCGACTTTTAGGCGCAAGCCCCCTTGCCGATGCATTTTTTGTTGCCTTTAAACTACCCAACTTTTTCCGCCGTATGTTTGCTGAAGGCACGCTTACCGTAGCCCTTGTGCCTGTGCTTGCCGAGCAGCGCAAAAAAAGCGAAGAAGATGCCCATGCTTATTTGAATGCACTTGCAGGGCTACTGCTTGCCGCACTTCTTTTGTTCACCATTGCAGGTATGATTTTTATGCCATGGTTATTGTATGCCTTTGCCCCAGGGTTTCATGATGAAGCAGACCGTTGGCAACAAGCTTTGACCCTTGCCCGCATCATGTTTCCCTATCTTGCTTTGATTTCATTGGCTGCAATGTCATGGGCTGTACTCAATGCTTATCGCAGGTTTTCTGTGGCTGCGGCAAGCCCTGCCCTATTAAATATTGCCATTATCTTTGCCGCTATCATTTTAGCACCTTTGCATGATAACCCTGCCGAGGCATTGGCTGTGGGTGTGATGTTGGGTGGTGCGCTACAGCTTGCTATTCAATTCCCTGCGCTTCAACGCATAGGTTGGATTCCCAAACCAACATGGAACCCCAAGTTACCTGCCATTCATGACACTTTAAAACTTTTTGGTCCTGCTGTGCTGGGTATTGCTGCCGTACAAATCAATATCTTGGTCGGCACTATTTTAGCGACTTTATTGCCTGCAGGTGCAGTGTCATACCTATATTATGCTGATAGAATCGTGCAATTACCCCTTGCTTTGTTTGGTATTGCCATGGGCACAGCCCTTTTACCTGCTTTATCAGAGCACCTAGCCAACAACAGGTTGAACGAAGCCAAACAAGATTTAAGAAGCGGTTTAACATGGCTGACGTGGATTATTCTACCTTCTATGGTTGGTCTTTTCTTCTTAGCCGAGCCCATTATCCGCACCTTATTCGAGCATGGTAAATTCACCTCGCTTGATGCCAGCAATACATCCTATGCCTTACAAGCTTATACTGTCGGTTTATTAATGTTTTGC
>JALUWH010000160.1 GCA_027019685.1 Ghiorsea sp.
CGTTCTAAACCGCAATTGAATAGCGAACAACGCAAACATATTTTTAATATGGTGATGAAGGCAGAAGAATTTGAACGTTTCTTACACACCCGATATACAGGGCAAAAACGCTTTTCTCTTGAAGGTGGTGAAAGCCTGATTCCTATGTTGGACAGCTTGATTCAACGTGCTGGCAATAAAGGTGTAAAAGAAATCATTCTGGGCATGGCGCATCGTGGTCGTTTAAATGTGCTTGCCAATATTTTGGGTAAATCACTAAGTGATATTTTTGCTGAATTTGAAGGTAATCAGTTTGTTGATACTGAAAGTGGTGCTGGTGATGTGAAATATCATATGGGATTTTCCTCAGATATTAGTACAGACAGCGGCACAGTTCACCTATCTTTGGGGTTTAACCCATCCCATTTGGAAATTATTTCACCCGTTGTGTTGGGCAGTGTTCGTGCACGGCAATGTAGGCGCAAAGATAATGCAAGGCGTGAGGTGATGGGGGTTCTTGTCCATGGCGATGCTGCATTTGCAGGGCAAGGCGTGGTTGCTGAATCCTTAAATCTTGGTGATTTATCGGGTTACAGAACAGGTGGTACGATTCATATCGTGGTCAATAATCAAATTGGCTTTACCACCAACCCTTTTGATGCACGCTCTACTTTTTATTGCACCGATGTTGCCAAATTGGTGCAAGCACCTGTATTGCATGTGAATGGCGATGACCCAGAAGCTTGCTGCATGGCAATGGAACTCGCCATGGATTATCGCCATCAATTCCGCAGTGATGTGGTTATTGATTTGGTTTGTTACCGCAGGCTTGGGCATAATGAGGCTGATGCCCCTGAAGTTACGCAGCCAAAAATGTACCAGCGCATCAAAAAACATCCTACCGTGCAGACGATTTATCGCCAAAAACTAGCGAATGAAGGTATTCAAAGTGAAGAAGAATCCATTAAAACAGCTAAAATGTTTCGCGAATGTTTAGATAATGTGCGCAAAAATAATATGGCTTCACCGCAGCAAGCTCCCAAACATGAAAACAGCCTGCATGGTCGCTGGGAGGGTTTTGTTAAACATAGTCATGAAGAGCCTGATACCACAGTGCCTGAAGATAAACTTAAAGCACTAGTGAAACGTGCTGTGCAAGTACCAGAGTCCTTTCAATTGCACCCTAAAGTGAAGAAAATTTATGATAATCGTATCCGTATGATTCATGATGATATGCCTATGGATTGGGGTTGTGCTGAAATGCTGGCTTATGCATCCTTGCTTGATGAAGGTGGTTGGGTTCGTCTTGCTGGGCAAGATTCAGGGCGGGGTACATTTTTCCATAGACATGCCATTGTGTATGACCAACAAACAGGTAAAGGTTTTATGCCTTTGAAGAAAATGACCAATGGCACACTGTCTCGCTTTTTGGTGGTTGATAGCATGTTGTCTGAAATGGCAGTGATGGCTTATGAATATGGTTATTCCGTTGCTGAACCTCGTGCGTTGGTGATTTGGGAAGCGCAATATGGCGATTTTGCCAACATGGCTCAGGTGGTGATTGACCAATTTGTTGCTGCTGGCGAATCCAAATGGAATCGTATGTCTGGTTTGGTATTATGGCTGCCACACGGCTACGAGGGGCAAGGTGCCGAACATTCATCGGCGAGGTTAGAGCGATTCTTGCAGTTGTGTTCCAATGATAATATGCAAGTGGTTTACCCAACTACACCAGCACAAATGTTTCACCTCTTAAGGCGGCAATACAAACATCACGTACGCAAGCCGCTCATTATCATGGCTCCTAAAAGTATGTTGCGCAATAAAGCCTCTACTTCCACAGTGCCTGACTTGGTAACAGGGGCTTTTCAACCTATTTTGGATAATACATGTTCGGGTACGGCACGACGTGTTATACTCTGTAGCGGCAAGGTCTATTACGATTTACTCGAAGCACGAAACAAACAGGAAAACAATGATACACATATTATTCGTATCGAACGTTTATATCCT
>JALUWH010000161.1 GCA_027019685.1 Ghiorsea sp.
AAACCACATGTGGATACACGCCATGAAACCATGACAATTTATGGCAAAAATGCTATTACATGGGATAAGTTGGATATGGTTGGTTCTTTTGCAACACCCAAAGATGATGCCTTAGCCGTCTTTGTTCGCCAGTTGGTGAATGCTTATGCGCCTAAGGGTGGTGCTGTAAATCCACGTGTTGCCAAGGCCATGACTGTATACAACGGATTATCCGCTTATGGTATCAAATACCTTGTGGACCCTAATACACCCTACGGGAAATTGGGTGCCAACCAACTTGACACCGTACAATTCCCAAGAGAAACCCTAAGACAACGCAGTGGTGATTGTGATGACTTATCTATTCTTTTGGTTGCAGCTCTATCAAACCTAGGCATAGAAACCGCTATCTTAGATGTACCGCAACATCTCTTGATGATGTTTAACACTGGTGTGCCAGCCTCTCGCAGTGGTTCAATTAGCCTCAATGATAATGCTTTAGCGATTATCAATGACCAAGTTTGGATTCCATTGGAGGCTACGCTTATTGCCTCAAGCTTTAATGAGGCATGGGCAGAAGGCGCTAGAAAGTATCACTTATATGGCAAACAGGCTAAAATGAAAATCATGCCATTGGCAAAAGCTTGGGAGAGTTACCCCCCTGTAACCTTGCCACCTGCAAATTTTGCTTTAACCATTCCAGACCAAAACATTGTTGGTAAAAAGATTCAAAAAGAATGGGCTATTCTAGCCGTTAAAGCATTAGAGCGTCAGGTGAAACCATATCGCATTATGCTGGCTTTAGATGCCAGCAATACTCAAGCACAAATGCAAATCGCTGTGGTTTATGCTCGCAATGGTTTGTATGAACAAGCTGTACAAGAATTAGAGAGTATACGTCAGAAAGAGCCCAATAATGTTGCAGCACTTAACAACTTAGGTAATATTTATTATATGCAACAAAACTATCAAAAAGCATTACCTATGTATGAACAAGCAGCAACAGCAGCACCTAACAATTCAGATATTAGGGTAAATATTGCAATGCTCTATTATAAAATGGGTGATGCACTCAAAGCTAAGCTTGTATTTGATGAAGCAACAGCGATTGATGACCAAATACCCAAGCGTTATGAGCAACTGGCATTTTTATTACACCAGTAAACATGACACAAATCACAGATTTACAAGTAGTAGCAACTAAAGTTCTGCAGTCAAAGGAGAAACAACTATGAAATACCTTATTATCATTTGCTTATCATTCGGACTTATTTCAAGTCAGGCAATAGCGGCAGAGAACACAGGTAAAAGTAATACCTATCAAGTTGTTAAATCTGAAAGCTCATTTTTTAGTTCATTATGGGGGAAAATAAAACGTATTATCCCAAGAAAACATGCAGCCAATACCACTGCAACTGCTGTAATTGGTGTTCGTGGTGCAGAAACCACAGAGAGCGCACTTAAACCACACTGGGAAGGTGACCTTTCATCAGACTCTGCGTTTCGTAATGATGTAAAACAATTTGAAGATGGCACCAAGTTATGCGAGTCAGACACACCGAAACAGGGTGAAGCTGTCTTTGAAGGTCTGCTTAAATCTACTGATAATGATATGCTTAAAGCCAACACCTTACTTGCCCTAGCATCATGTTATGCGCAAAATGGCAATGAAAATAAAGGTCGTGAATACTTACAAACCTTTACAGCCAAATATCCCAAGCATCCTATGTTTGAAGAAGTTAATACTTGGTTGTCTGCCAGTAAATAATAATTAAACTAGCGCCTATGACTATACAAGCATGGAACGCTAATATTGAGCAGGAAGCTCGAACATACCAAAACACACTGACAAAACCGCAAGGTTCACTCGGTCAGTTAGAAGATGTATCCTGCTGGTTTGCTGCTCGTCAAGGTAAACATATACCTGACAAACTCATACCACACATTGCAATTTTTGCAGCAGACCATGGTGTAACAGAAGAAGGTATTTCAGCATTTCCTTCTGTAGTG
>JALUWH010000162.1 GCA_027019685.1 Ghiorsea sp.
AAGGATGCGGTATTGCGGGCAACTCAGCTTTTAGAAAATCAAAAGAAGCGAGAGAGTTTTGGTTTGGTAGAAAAAGCAGACCGTTACCAGACTGAAGCCCTATTGGCAGCAAGAAAGCTGCAGTTGGCGCAAGCCAAGGCGGATAAAAGAGCTGCACAAACGGCGTTAAATCGTTTGATGTACCAAGAGGCTAATACACCACTTGTTGTGAAGTTCAGTTCACCTAAGGTTCAATTACAGGAAGTATCAAAAATGTTGGCTAAAGCAGAATCTAAACGCCCTGTATTTCAAGTACTAGCGGCGCAGTATAAGGCAGCAGAAGCGCAACTGAGCTTAGCGCAAACCTCAGATGATTATCAATTAGACTTGATTGGAAAGGTGGGTACTCGGGCTTTGGATGGTAGTGCAAGCACAGCTTTTACACGAGGGTTTAACCCTGTACATGATAGATATATTGGCATCAGTGTTGAATTTAGTGATGTGTTGGATAATAAAGGTGGCCATGCTGCGGTGCAAAAAGGCGTATTGGCGCTAGAGAGCATTAAGATTGAGCGTCACAAAGCTGAGATGGATTTACAGACAGAAATCGCCACGCTGTTGAATGACTTGCGCAGTGCCAAAACCACGCTTAAGGCATCCGAAGCACAAGTAAAAGCCGAAAAGAAAAAGTACCAAGCAGAAATGGAGCGTTATCAAAAAGGACGAACGCCAACATCTGCAGTGATTCAATTTGAAGGTGATTTAAGGGCAGCACAGCTTCGTGAAGCTATTCAGCGGGTTAGTCTTGGTTTAACAGAGTATAAGTTAGCTTTGGCAGTAGGTGAGTTGCCTGAGTTGTTAGGGAAAACACAAGGGGAAGCGCAATGAATAGTATGATTGCATTTTTTGTAAGACGCGGACTTATGGTAAATATGCTGTCGGGCATGTTGTTACTCGGTGGTATTTATGCAGCGATGAATATTCAGCGTGAAGCATTCCCTAGTGTGAACTTTGATTTGGTGGTGATTGGTGCAGCATATCCTGGAGCATCACCACAAGAGTTGGAGCAGTTGGTAACCATGCCGATTGAGCGTGAGCTTAAGGGTATTGATGGGATAAAGAAAACAACATCAACGTCTTACCCAGGCACCATGGAGATTTTGATTCAAGTTGACCCTAATTATACAGACCGTTCTCGGTTTGTCTCTGATGTACAGCAAGCAGTTAATCGTGCAGTTTTACCTGATGATTTACCTGCAGACCCTTTTGTAAAAGAGATTAAATCTGAACAAACACCAGTTATTTCACTCTCAATTTTTGGTGATATTCCAGCCTTAAAACTCAAGCATATCGCCAACAAAATTGAAGACGATCTATTGGCCTTGCCAGGTGTGTCTAAGGTAAATGTTTTTGGTGATAGGAAAGAAGAAATTCGTATCACGTTGAACCCAGAAAAAATGCAACAATACCGTGTATCTACGGACGATGTGATTGCGCTTATTCAAAAGTGGAATGTTAATGCACCTGGGGGACAGCTCAATACAGAGCAAGGTATTAAAACCATTCGAGTGAACGGTGAGTTTACATCGGCTAAGGATGCAGCTTCATTGGTTATACGTGCCAATGAGTTTGGTCAGGCTTTGTATTTGTCAGATATTGCTGATGTCACTCAAACATTGGAGAAGCCTAGGCGTTATGTTGATGCTATGGGTGAACCCGCCATTAATTTCACGGTCGTGAAAAAAGGGGATGCGGATATTATTGATGTTGTGGATCATGTGCGTGCCTATTTACCCTTGATTCCCAAACATTATGGTGATGCGATTCATGTGCGTGCATATAAAGACTTCTCAATTAATACACGCGTTCGTTTGAATGTATTAACAAGTAATGGTGCGATTGGTTTAGTATTGGTGTTGATTACATTGTTTTTATTTTTACGTCCTGCGGTGGCTATAACAACGGCTTGGGGTTTACCTATTATCTTTTTCTCGGGTTTATTGGTGTTGTTCCTAATGGGTACAACTTTAAATTTATTGACCATGTTTGGTTTTATCATTGTGTTGGGTTTGATGGTGGATGATGCCATTATTATTGGCGAGAATGCGACCTACCATATGGAGAAGGGTTTATCACCTACAGATGCAGCCATTAAAGGAACGCAAGAGCTGTTAGGGCCAGTGACTGCTACAGTGTTGACTACAGTGGTCGCCTTTTTGCCCATGATGTTTATGGATGGTATTATTGGTAAGTTTGTCTACTCAATTCCAGTTGTTGTGGTGATTTTACTAATGTTTTCTTGGTTAGAAGCCATTTTTATCTTACCCAATCATGTTGCAGATTTTGCCAATCCTAATAAACACCCTAAAGAGCGTAAGGTACTTATTTGGTTGACCAATATGTATGAATTTTTGCTGCGTAAAGCTTTGCGTTTGCGTTATGTGACGGTTGCTTTAACTGTGGCAGCATTTATTGGCTCAATAGCTTTAGCTGGTGTGGTGAAGTTTCAGTTGTTTCCACCAGGTGCCGAAGACCAGTTTTATTTACAGGTTACTTTGCCTGCAGGCTCTTCATTGACCGAAACACGCCAAACATTACAGGCTCTTGATAAAGAAGTACGTAAACATGTGCCGGAAGATTTGTTGGAAACCACAGTGGGTGTAGCAGGGGACAATGCAGCCAATGAACAAGAGTCCCTTAAACAAATCGGAGATAGGTTTGGTTATTTAAAAGTCATTCTAATATCCTTTGCACATAGAGATATTTCTGCTTATACGGTGATGGATGATGTGAAAGCAGGGTTGGTAGATAAGTTTCCAGATGTGGATATTAATTATGTTATGCTTAAAGGTGGTCCACCAACAGGACGTGCGTTGCAAGTTGAAATTACAGGCACAGATAAAGATAGAATGCAATCGGGTCAGGCATTAATGGCGTTATTGCAGAGTATTGATGGTGTGCATTCTGTAGAGAGTGGATTGCGTGAAGGTTCGCCCGAAATACATATTGAAGTAGATAGGAAGTTGGCAGCTTATGCCAATATCGACCTAGCATCGATTGCTACAAGTGTCCGTGCAGCTTTTGATGGTATTCCTGTATCAACTTTGAAGCAAGGGGTTGAAGAAGTGGATGTGACCATTCGGTTCCCAGAGTTGGCGCAACAAAATGTACATACACTTGAACAGTTATTGATACCTAATCGCCAAGGAGGCCTTGTTCCACTGGAAAAAGTAGCGACCTTTAAGGAGGTACCTGGTCTAACAAGTTTAAGGCACAAAGACGGTTTGCGTGTTTTGAATGTTACGGCAGAGGTGAATGAAGATGTCATTACATCAAAAGCACTGAATGATTTGGTAAAAAGTAAAGATGCCGAGTGGTTAAGTTCACAAGACCCTGCAAATGTGAAGTATGTGATGGGTGGGGAGCAAGAAAAAACAGATGAGTCGGTACAAGGTTTAGTTTTTAGTTTTATTTTTGCCTTGATTGGTATTTTTGTGATATTAGCGATTCAGTTTAATCGTATTGCATATCCATTTTTGGTCATGTTTGCCATTCCTTTTGGTGTTATTGGTATTGTAGTAGGGCTGTTTTTACATGGACAGCCTTTGTCTTTTATGTCGTTAATGGGTTTTGTAGCACTGACGGGGGTGGTGGTGAATTCATCACTGGTTTTGGCAGTTTTAATTCAGCGTGAGTTTGAAGATGGTAAGCCTTGGTTTGAGGCCATTGTGCATGGTGGTAAGCGTAGGTTTAGGGCGGTGATGCTAACGGCAATCACCACTGTGGTAGGTTTATTGCCTACAGCCTATGGCTGGGGTGGGTTTGATCCTTTTGTAGCGCCTATGGCTTTGGCATTATCATGGGGTTTGATTTTCTCCACTGTGATTACGTTATTTGCGATTCCAGCCACCTTGGCGATTGCTTTGGATGCGAAATCATTTTTTCAATCAAGACGTTCTGCAAGATGATTAAATCTTAATTTTTCTTTCACGCTAAAGTCATAGAGGGGCTTTATACTTCGCAACGTCTGGCGCTACCTCCCTCCCCTCCCTCCTCAGCGCCAGACAGATATTGATTAAGGGTCTCGCTTTTGTGAGACCCTTTTTTATGTTTTAAAACTTGCCTTTCCAAGCAATTCTAGTGTTTTTATATGTGTGTTTTTAGCGTGTTGCATGTCACAAAAAATTGACACAACTAAGTCTCTGCTTTAGCAATCCGACCGCGAGAGAAGGTGTCTGCAGGAACATTATAGTTAAAATGTGAGGGAGATAGCATGGGGCTCGATTATTTGGCCAGCAATTATGTGCCAATTTTTATATTTATTTTAATAGCATTAGGCATGGGCATTATGCCTTTGATGCTAACTATGGTGGTTGCTGAGCAACGGCCTGATGCAGAAAAGCTTTCGGCATACGAATGTGGCTTTGAAGCGTTTGAAGATGCGCGCATGCATTTCGATGTTCGTTTTTATCTTGTGGCAATTCTTTTTGTGATTTTTGATTTGGAAACAGCATTTCTTTTCCCTTGGGCTGTGGTCTTGGATCAAATCGGCATTTTTGGATTTATCGAGATGATGATGTTTTTACTGATTCTTTTGGTTGGATATATTTACGCCTGGAATAAAGGGGCTTTGCAATGGGAATAGAAGGTCTTCTCGATAAAGGGTTTATCACAACAACAGCAGATAAACTTATTAATGGTGCACGTGCTGGTTCATTGTGGCCTATGACATTTGGTTTGGCTTGTTGTGCTGTGGAAATGATGCATGCCGGTGCATCACGCTATGATTTGGATAGGTTTGGTATCGTATTTCGTCCTAGTCCTCGTCAGTCCGATGTAATGGTGGTTGCAGGTACGCTTTGTAACAAAATGGCACCAGCATTACGTAAGGTTTATGATCAGATGTCTGAGCCGCGCTGGGTGATTTCTATGGGGTCATGTGCTAATGGTGGTGGTTACTATCATTATTCATATGCGATTACACGTGGTTGTGACCGTGTGGTTCCTGTTGATATCTATGTGCCTGGTTGCCCGCCAACTGCAGAAGCTTTGTTGTATGGTTTTATTCAACTGCAAGAAAAAATTAAACGTACCAATACGATTGCACGGTAATGGTTATGAATGAAGAAATAACGCAAAAAGAAAACGTTTTATCTGAGTTTGTATCACTACAAGAGAAATTTGGTGATGCTGTTGCTCAAGTGAAAGAGGGTATTGATTGCCCATTATTGGTCATAGATAAAGCAAGCATTGTTGAAGTATGTCATGTGCTAAAATCAGAATTGGCTTATGAGCAAATGATTGATTTGTGCGGTGTTGATATGTCAGAGCACCCATCACATGATGAGGAAACACCGCGCTTTGAAATTGTATACCATTTGCTTTCTGTTTCGCAGAATAAACGTTTGCGTGTGAAAGTATTGGTGGATGAGCGCGAGATGCTGGATTCTGTAACAGAGGTATGGTCGACAGCCAATTGGTTTGAGCGTGAAGCTTTTGATATGTATGGTGTGATTTTTAACCATCATCCAGACTTACGTCGTTTGTTGACCGACTATGGATTTGAGGGTCACCCGTTGCGTAAAGATTTCCCGTTAGTGGGTCATGCAGAGATATTCTTTGATGAGGCGCAATGGCGCTGTGTATATAAGCCAAACAAACTGGAAAACCGAGTGTTGATTCCAAGAACATGGCCGGGGGTTGACCGTGGCTGAGATTAAGAATTATACCCTAAACTTTGGACCACAACATCCATCTGCGCATGGTGTATTGCGCCTTGTGTTAGAGTTAGATGGTGAAGTGGTGGAGCGCGCTGATCCGCATATTGGATTATTGCATCGCGGCACAGAAAAACTTTTTGAATATAAAACATACAATCAAAATATCCCGTATTTTGATAGGCTAGATTATGTATCCATGATGGCCAATGAACATGCGTATGCATTGGGTGTGGAGAAGCTCTTGGGCATTACACCACCAGAGCGTGCGCAATATATTCGTGTGATGTATGCTGAGTTAACGCGCATTCTTAATCATACGCTATGGCTTGGTGCAGCGGCATTGGATATTGGTGCAATGACCGTATTCTTATATTGCTTCCGTGAGCGTGAAGATATTTTCGATTATTATGAAGAAGTATCGGGTGCGCGTATGCATGCAGCATATATTCGTCCTGGTGGTGTGGCACGTGATTTACCTGAAGGGCTGCTGGGTAAAATCCAAGGTTTTACAGAGCGTTTTATAGGTCATGTGGATGAGTATGAAACTTTGCTTACAGAAAACCGTATTTGGAAGCAACGTACTGTAGACATTGGTGTTGTAGATAAAGACGCAGCTTTGGACTGGGGTTTTACAGGGCCTATGATTCGTGGTTCAGGCGTGGCTTGGGATTTGCGTAAAACACAGCCTTATGATGTTTATGATAAAATGGATTTTGATATTCCTATCGGTGCAACTGGCGATAGCTATGACCGCTATTTAATTCGTGTTGAAGAGATGCGTCAATCTAACCGTATTATTCAACAATGTGTGGCATGGTTAAAAGAGAATGATGGCCCAGTAAAAGTGGATGATTACAAATTTACCAATCCTCCAAGGGCAACCATTAAAGATGATATGGAATCTTTGATTCATCACTTTAAATTTTTCTCGGAAGGTTATCATGTACCTGAAGGTGAAGTGTATGCCGCTGTAGAGCATCCTAAGGGTGAGTTTGGTGTTTATATTGTGGCCGATGGCTCCAACAAGCCATACCGTATGAAAGTTCGTGCACCAGGGTTTGCTCATTTGGAAGCTATGGATTACATGGCAAGAGGGCATATGTTGGCAGATGTGGTAACCATTTTGGGTACGCAGGATATTGTGTTTGGTGAGGTGGATCGATGAGTGCTTCAGAGATGCCAAAGTTTAGCGAAGAGCGCTTGGCAGAAATTGATGCGTTGGTAAAACGCTACCCGAGTGCAAAATCTGCATTAATGCCTGTATTGTATATGGCACAACAAGATTTTGGTTATTTAAGCATGGATACACAGCAAATGGTCGCAGATGTATTAAAGTTACGTCTGATGGAAGTTCGTGAAGTGGTTACTTTTTACACCATGTTCAAAGAACAGCCGCATGGTAAATACTTGTTGGAAGTGTGTACCAATGCCAGCTGTATGCTTAATGGCGCAGATGCATTGTATGCACAAATGAAGGAAACTTTGGGCATTGGTCCAGGTGAAATTACTGAAGATGGGCTGTTTTCGATTGCCGAGGTGGAGTGTGCAGGCGCTTGTGCTGGTGCACCTGTGGTACAAGTTAATAATATTTACCACGAAAAGGCAACGGCAGAATCCATGGAAGCTTTAATTACGAAAGTACGTGCAGGAGAGGCGATTTAATTATGATTTCTTCTGATCCTAAGAAAGTACAACGTATCTGCTTTGATAATATTGAAGTGAAGGATATGCATAAGCTTGAAGTGGCGAAAAAGCATGGTGCTTATGCTTTTTTACCTACTGTACTTAATGAGTTTGATACTGATAAAATTATTGATGAAGTAAAAACATCTGGGCTAAGAGGGCGTGGTGGTGCTGGGTTCCCTACAGGTTTAAAGTGGTCTTTTGTACCACGAAATACAGGTAAGCCAACTTATCTCCTTTGTAATGCAGATGAAGGTGAGCCAGGTACATTTAAAGATAGAGATATTATGCGTTTTGATCCACATTTGTTGATTGAAGGTATGATTATGGCTGGTTTTGCATTGGGTGTGAAAGATGCGTATATCTATGTGCGTGGCGAGTTTTTGCACGAGTACAATGTGATGTGCGAAGCTATTAATGAGGCCTACGCTGCTAACCTTTTGGGAGATAATATTTTAGGCACAGGTTTCTCCATGAATTTGATGATGCACCGTGGTGCAGGTGCATACATTTGTGGTGAAGAAACTGCTTTGATTGAATCGTTGGAAGGCAAGTCTGGTCGCCCACGTTTTAAACCGCCATTTCCTGCAGTTGAAGGGTTTTACGGTTGTCCAACAGTGGTGAATAATGTTGAAACAATCTCGACTGTACCTGCAATCTTAGAGCATGGTGGCGCATGGCATGCGGCAATTGGTAAACCTAATAATACAGGTTGTAAGATTTTTTCTGTATCAGGCCATGTGAACAAACCAGGTAACTATGAAGTGCCTATGGGAACAAGTTTACGTACGTTGGTAGAAGACTTCTGTGGCGGATTGCAGCATGGAACAGTACCTAAGGTAGTGATTCCGGGTGGTTCATCTACGCCTTGGCTTATGGGTGAACATTATGATGTACCGCTAACATATGATGATATTATGAAAGCAGGTTCTTTTTTAGGCTCGGGTGCAATTATCATTATGGATGAAACGGCTGATGTTGTTGCCGTTACACGAAGATTGGCACATTTTTATGCACATGAATCATGTGGACAGTGCACACCATGTCGAGAAGGTACGGGTTGGGTAGAGCGCATTTTGAATCGTGTGGATGCAGGTGAAGGTACACAAGCTGATATTAAAGTATTAAAAGATGCTTCAACACATATGGCAGGCCGAACAATTTGTGCTTTGGCTGAAGGTGCGGCAGCACCAGTATTGTCTATGTTGAAATTCTTCCCAGAAGAAGTTGAAGCTAAACTTGCGGAGAAATCATCATGACAGAGTTGTTTATTAATGACGAAGAAGTGACAGTTCCTGCGGGCACTAGCATTTTGGAAGCTTGTCGCGAAAATGGTGTGGATGTTCCGTATTTTTGTTATCATCCTGAGTTGTCGGTAGCTGCCAACTGTCGTATGTGTTTGGTGGAAATTGAAGGTATGCCTAAGCCCTTGGCATCATGCTGTACGCCTGTGGCGGAGGGTATGAAAGTAATTACCCACTCAGAGGGTCTGGAAAAAGACAGAGCCATGATGATGGAATACCTGTTGATCAATCACCCTTTGGATTGTCCTGTATGTGACCAAGGTGGTGCATGTAAATTACAAGATTATGCTGTTGAGCATGGTGAAGGCAAAGGCCGTTACACCGAGGCTAAACGTATTCCAACGGATAAAGATTTAGGACCATTTGTGAATACCTGTATGACCCGTTGTATTCACTGTACACGTTGTGTCCGTTTTGCTGATGAAATTGCAGGTACTGGCGATATGGGTGTGCTGAACCGCGGTGATCACATGTTGATTGAAGGTATTGTTGAAGATGCCTTGGAATCAGAACTTTCAGGTAATTTAAGTGATATTTGTCCAGTAGGGGCATTGTTGGATAAACCTTCGCATGATGTATCACGCCCTTGGGAAATGAAAAGACACAAAAGTACATGCACACAGTGTCCACAAGGCTGCGACATCACTATTGAGTCGAGAAATGATGAGGTCATGCGGATTCGTCCTGCTACAGATGGTGTTGAACCATGGATTTGTGACCGTGGGCGTTATGTTTATGATGCGTTTCGCTCTGATAATCGTTTGTTAAAACCACGGGTGCGTCAAGGTGAAGCTTTGGTTGATGTATCATGGGATGATGCGATTTCCAAAGCTGTTTCACTTTTAAAAGGCAAACGCGTAGGTATTGTGTTCTCACCTGATTGGAGTGTGGAAGGTTTAACTGCTATTCGTTTGTTGCGTGATGCAGCTTTTACTGATGCGCAAGTTGCTTTTGAATTACACCGTAGAGATACCCGTCCTTTTGCTTTTGAAGAAGGTTTGTCTATGTCCACCAAGGCGATTGAAAACGCTGGTCAGGTGGTGGTTCTTGGCTCTGATATTCGTCAGCGTTTGCCCATTTTGATGCAGCGTTTACGTAAACGTGCCAATGCTGGTAAACCTATTACGCGTATTGGTGCAATGCATTATCGTACAAACGCAGATATTGCTGTGGATGCTTTGATTCGTCCTCGTGATTGGCATGCTGTGATTGCCAGTGCCATGGTGCAACTTACAGAACTGGGTAAACTTGCTGCAGGCATGGATGCTTGGCTGGCAAAAGTAGATGCTAGACATGAAGCTGGAAAGCTATTGGCAGATGCTTTGATTGCGGATTCCTGTGCCATGTTGGTTGGTGAAGAGATTCGTTGCCATGAGGATGCAGCAGCATTGATACATGGTTTAGATTTATTGATGCGTGCAGCGGGTCACACCGAAGTTGGTAAAGATGGTCGAAATTTACTGCCTGAGGGTATGAATGCCCAGTTGTTGTCAGATGTATTCGGTGATGTTCGTACATCGGCAGGTGCGCTGTTTGATGCGGCAAGTCAAGGTGACTTGGATGCCTTACTTCTTGTAGGAAGCGACCCCGTTGGTGATGGGTTGTTTTCTCGTCAGGCGAAAGCCGCTTTAGAAAAAGTTGATCTCGTTCAGATCGCAGCGATTTCTGGTGATATGGGTCAGTACGCTACTGTACAACTACCTGCTTCAGCTTACTCTGAAGTTGAAGGTACATTTATTAATATGGAAGGCAGGGTAAGAGTAGCAGAGAATCCTTTGCGTTCACTTGGTGAAGAACGTCCAATGTGGAAAGTGATGATGCGTTTGGTGCAAGCTCTAGGTCACGATGTTCCTGCTGTAAACTTGGATGAAATTCGTGGGGAGATTAGTAGTCGTGCCCCATCATGTGCTGATTTAGCAAATGTATGGGCTGGTGAGAGTGCAAAATCTGTATTCATACCTTCATCTCGTAATAAAGGTGCAACATTACCAAATATGGCAAGTTTGAATGCAGCCAAAGCTCTGGATGTGGTAGGTAGGTATTCGATGTACCGAGAAGGTGCATGGGCACGTGCTTCTGAGTTGTTAAGTGAAGCTGGGCGGATTCATGCTTTGGATGACGTGATTGTACACCCTGAGACTTTAAAAGAGCTTGGTTTGGAACAGGGTAAGTTAGCAGTTTTATCCAATACGGGTGTAGAATCTTTCGAGGTAGGTACTCGAGAAGATGTTTCCCCTGGTGTTTTGTTTGTGGCTAAACGCGGTGTAGCGGGCGACTTGTCTGGTGAAACCAGTGTTGATTTGCAGGGAGGTCAATCATGACTTGGTTGGATATGGTCATTCAAGGTGGCATTTGGGCTCTAGAGATTTTGGCGATTGTTGTTCCTGTTGCGCTCTCTGTGGCTTATATTACTTATGCTGAGCGTAGAATTATTGGTTGGATTCAAGTTCGTCAAGGTTGTAATCGTGTGGGTCCCTTTGGTTTATTGCAGCCTTTAGCTGATGGTTTAAAGCTATTTTTAAAAGAAACAATTATTCCAACAAATGCGAATAAGTTTTTATTTGTAGCAGCTCCTGTCATGGCTTTGATGCCAGCGTTGTTGGCATTTGCTGTTGTTCCTTTTGGTGAGACAACATTGTTTGGTTTGTGGGAAACAGCACATGTGATGGCAATTGCCGATTTGAATGTGGGTGTATTGTATGTGATGGCGATTTCAAGTTTATCGATTTATGGTATTTTGATGGCTGGTTGGGCATCGAACTCTAAGTATGCCTTGATTGGTGC
>JALUWH010000163.1 GCA_027019685.1 Ghiorsea sp.
AATCGTTGAAGAATATGAAACTGAACACAATGTTCCTGCACAAGAAATTGCAGCAGCATTGGCGAAGATTGCACAAGGTTCTGAGCCGTTGTTGCTTAAAGATATGCCTAAAGTTCGCGGTGGACGTGATCGTGATGAGCCAAGAGACTTGCGTAGTCATGGTGGTAACCGTGAGTATCACGACAAACCATTAGCGAAAGGTTTTAGTCGCTACCGTTTAGAAGTTGGTTCTGATTTAGAAGTGCGCTCTGGAAATATCGTGGGTGCAATTGCCAATGAAGCGGGTATTGATAGTGAATTTATCAATAACATCGTGATTCGTGATGACCATTCAACGGTTGATTTACCAGAAGGAATGCCAGATTCAATTTTCAAAACATTGAAAAAAACACGTATTGCGGGCAAAGCCATCAATTTGGAACAAGTTGAAGTTGAGTTCGGCGGTGGTGGTGATAAACCGCGCCGTAATTTCCGTGGTGGTGGACGCGGTGGTGATAGAGGCGGGCGCAGTGGCGGTGGCAGAGGTCGTGCAGGTAATAACCGTGGCAGCCGTAGTGGCGGCGAACGTTCAGGTGGTGGTCGCGGGCGCGGTGCACCAAGACGCGGACGTTAAGCTCAGCTGCGCTAAAACCTGCGGAATAAATCTAAGCCTCGATAACAAGTAATTGTTGTCGGGGCTTTTTTATGCCTATAGTTCAGCATACGAGGTGAGCCATGAAATATAACCAGCTTGGAAGCAGTGATTTAAACGTATCTGAAATATGTTTGGGTACCATGACCTTTGGTGAACAAAACACTGAAAGCGATGCCCATGCGCAATTGGCCATGGCTGCGGATTATGGGGTGAATTTTATTGATACGGCTGAAATGTATCCCGTTGCACCACGCGCTGAAACACAAGGGCGAACTGAGGCTTATGTGGGCTCATGGTTAAAAGAGCAACAGCGAGATAAGTGGGTTGTGGCTACCAAAATCACGGGCCCATCACGTGGCTTTGAATGGATACGCGGCGGCCCTCGTATCACTAAAGCGCACATTGAAACGGCCATTGAAGATAGTTTGGCGCGCTTGCAAACAGATTATGTTGACCTCTATCAAATCCATTGGCCAGACCGCTATGTGCCTATGTTTGGCAGCACCAGTTATGACATCAATCAAGCGCATGAAACCACAGCAATCGAAGAGCAACTTCAAGCATTAGCCAGTTTGGTGGATGCTGGCAAGGTGCGTTATATTGGGCTAAGCAATGAAACACCTTGGGGTGTGAGTGAATTTAACCGTTGTGCTAAAGCATTGGGTTTACCGCATATTGTGAGCATTCAAAATGCATATCATTTGATGAATCGTACTTTTGAGGCTGGGCTTGCCGAAGTTTGCGCGCATGAAAAGGTGGGGTTATTGGCTTATAGCCCACTTGCCTTTGGACATTTGACGGGTAAATATGTGGATAACCCGCAAGCCAAAGGACGAGTGACGCAATTTCCGCAATTTACCCAAAGATACAGCAAAACCAATGTGGCAGAAGCCGTGCAGGCATACACCCAAATCGCCAGAGATGCAGGTCTATCACCTGCGCAAATGGCATTGGCATTTATACGTTCGCGTTGGTTTACAGCGAGCACCATCATTGGCGCAACCAATTTGGAGCAGCTTAAAGAAAACTTAGATAGCATTAAGGTAGAGCTATCAGCAGAAGTCTTGGGGCAAATCGAAGCGGTGCATCAGCAATACCCAAACCCAGCTCCATAAAGCGAGGCTTTTGCCTCACTTTATGAGCTTTAGTATTAAGCACTAACATCTTCGGTGTTGTAGTATCGGATAGTTGGTGGCTCACTAAATAACGCGCCCAACTGTTCCATTACCCCTGTGTTCTGTCGCCATGATAAGTAAGCTTCGTAGTCTGGAATGCTTTCCCACTTTTCAAAAAAGAGGAGATGGCTACTGTTTTTCTCAATATGAATACTGATGCTAATGAAGCCTTTA
>JALUWH010000164.1 GCA_027019685.1 Ghiorsea sp.
ACTTGCTGCAAGGTGTTCAACCGATTTTTCAGCGAAGGCACGGCACTAAAAAATTCATAGCCCTCATCAATGGTTAAATTTAGGACTTCATCAATGGTTTTGCCTTTGTAGCGAATGTCTAATGTTTCGCGATTGTAGCGTTTGCCTTGGCATGTTTCGCAGCTCACGTATACATCGGGTAAAAAGTGCATTTCTACTTTAATCAGCCCATCACCTTGGCAAGCTTCGCATCGCCCACCCTTAACATTAAACGAAAAACGCCCAATTTTATAACCACGGGCTCTGGCTTCGGGTACGGCGGCAAAAAGCTCACGGATGGGTGTAAAAAGACCTGTGTAAGTTGCAGGATTGGAGCGCGGCGTTCTGCCGATGGGGCTTTGGTCAATGTCGATGATTTTGTCTAACTTGTCTTCACCAATCAATGCAGTGTGTGTACCGATACGTTCGGTTTTTAAACCTTTGGCGTGAGCAAAAGCACGGTATAAAGTGTCTAAAGTTAGCGTCGATTTTCCTGAGCCTGAAACGCCCGTGACACAAGTAAACCTGCCAATGGGAAATTCAGCAGTGATATTTTGTAGGTTGTGCTCTGATGCGCCTGTGATGCCAAGCATAGGATGTTTTTTGGGTACAGGACGACGTTTAGGCACTTGAATGGACTTGCGACCTGTTAAATAATCAGATGTTAGTGTTTTCTTTTTCAGAATTTGGGCAAGTGAGCCTTGGGCAACAATTTCTCCACCGTGTTCGCCTGCGTGAGGACCCATATCCACAATAAAATCTGCAGTGCGAATGGCATCTTCATCATGTTCCACCACAATCACTGAGTTACCAAGGTCTCTTAAGCGTTTGAGTGTGCCCAATAATCTATCATTATCCCGTTGATGCAAACCAATGGAAGGTTCATCCAAAATATACAGCACGCCAACCAAGGCTGAGCCAATTTGGGTTGCCAAACGAATACGCTGGGCTTCGCCGCCGGATAATGTGCCTGCAGTGCGGTCTAAACTTAAATAGTCCAACCCCACTTCAATCATAAAACCAAGGCGAGCAGCAATTTCTTCTAATATTTTTTCGGCAATGTCTTGGTCTTGTTTGTTGAGCTTGAGTTGTTGTACCCAAAGTTGGGTTTCGCGCAGAGGAAGTTTACACACGGTGGGTAATGATAAATCACCCAATAAAACATGGCGGGCAGTGGTATTTAGACGTGAACCTTCACACTTAGGGCAATCTATCATATTGATATATTTAGCTAATTCTTCTCGCACATCTTCCGAACTTGTTTCTTTGTAGCGGCGTTCGAGATTGGGAATCACACCTTCAAATGGGCGACTGACTGTACGAGCTTGGGTGGCTGTTTCAAAGACAAAATCGACTTTTTTGCGCCCTGTGCCATACAAAATAGCTTTTTGTGCTTCTGCGGATAAGTCCTTGAATGGGGTGTACATATCCGCACCCATAAACTTGGCAACAGCCTCAATGGTTTGTTTGTACATAAAGGTTTCTCTGCCACCCCATGGAGCAATCGCACCTTGATCCAAAGTGAGTTTGGGGTTGGGTACAACCAAAGCAGGGTCAAAAATAGTTTGTTTGCCAATACCATCACATTGCAAACATGCGCCAGCAGGTGAGTTGAACGAAAACAAGCGCGGCTCAATTTCAGGGTATGAAATACCACAGGCTGCACATGCACAGTTTTCGGAAAATAATGTTTCTTCTTTATTCTCTTTGGTGGCAATCAAAGCGATTAACATACCTTCACCGTATTTGAGGGCAGTTTCTACAGAATCGGCAAGGCGGGTACGCATACCTTTTTTGATTACTAGTCTATCAATTACCAGTTCAATATTGTGTTTGATGTTTTTTTCTAAATCGGGCGCATCTTCTAGCGGCATAATCTCGCCATCAATACGAATACGCACAAATCCGTCCTTAATAGCTTGCTCAATCTCTTTTTTAAAC
>JALUWH010000165.1 GCA_027019685.1 Ghiorsea sp.
CACATTGGGTTCACTTGTTTGTTGCTTGAGTGTGGTTCGCTTGCGGGTTGCTGCCCACCATAACCACAAGGTCACAAGCCATAAAACTGCCAATACCCATGCTGCCCATTGCCAAAAAGGTGATGCTTTAATTGGAACTTGCTCTGGCATTGCTGCAGGTGCTGCATTAGGCGCAACTGGCTTAGTTTGTGTCGCAACAGGTGGTTGCGCTGCCCCTTGTCCTAAATTCCCCCCTTGCGTTCCCCCTTGCTGTTGTATTGCTGGCAACACCTCAATCTCACGCCCTGCAATGATGGCATGTTGCAAGGTTTGGGTTTGTGTATTCCACCATGCCACTCGAATTTCTGGCAGCCACAACTTACCCGCTCGGGTTGGCATCATGGCAACTTTTTCACGACGAATACCAAGAATATTCCCATCTTTTACCTGTATATCCAATTCAGGTTTATCTGGGTAAAGTTTAAACCCTGCAATTGTTTTGCCTTCCAACAAGCTGGGTAGCTGTGCTGCAGTCAAACCCTCTGCCTGCAACGCAATCACCCGAGTAAATGGCTCGCCCACCCGATAAGTTGGCATGGCATCATCCAACCATTGCTCTTGCAAGGTCAGTGATTTAGCTGGCAACCACACCCCACCTTTCCATGCGCTAGGTTTGGCTTGCACATGCAGGGTCAATGGCTCACTACGCAAACGAATCGAACGCCCTTGGCTAAACATGCTTCTGCTATTATTGATAACTGCATCAAGCTGTATCGCAGGAATGGTCAAATCACCTGCTTGCTGTGGAAAAATGGCATATTTTCGTTCATTAATAATCACTCTTCGTCCATCAACGACAGCTTCATAATTATGATCATCACCCATGCGCTGCACAATGGCATTGCTAATATCAGGTTCACTTAAATCAGCTTGTGATAGGTTTACCGCACGCACCAGTTTAATGGTCAACACCGTTTGTGCTTGTACCAACACACTGTTATCAGACAGCGATGATTCCAACCAAATCTCACGTGATGATTTGGCTTGGTTTTGCGCAGCAATCACTTGCAGCACTAGAGCATTCGTTTTGCTTTGCCCTACTCGAATCGCGGGCACTTGCAGTTTGCCTTCACGCTTAGGCATCAAACCATAAGTCCAAGTTTTACTGCTATTCATGCTGCCATTGATAAAGCTATAATTACTGCTTTGGCTTTGCCCTAGAATATCAAAATCATGTTTTAAGGGCGCAATATCAGGCTCACCATCGGTATCCCCTACCGCCGTAATCGTCAACTGCACCGACTCACCATAAGGCACAATATATTGATTAAGCTCTGCACTCACCTCGGCATATGCTGTTTGCATCGTAGCCAACAACATCAATATGATACTGATACATAGTTTTACCATGCCTGACCTCGCTGCGGCACTTGCCCTGCTTGCCGCTGATATTGATATAAAAATTTACGACGCAACAAACCTGAAGGGTCATCGGGCACACGGCGTAAAGTTTGTTCAAAAGCTTGCTGTGCCTCGCTTTGGGGCTGCTCATCACTACTGATGACAGGCGTTTGTTTATCTTTTCCTTGTTGATTGTCTTGCTTTTGTTTCGCCTGTGCTGCTTTGCTCTGTTGCTTATCTTGCTGACCCTCTGGTTTCTGCTGGTCTTGGGCTTGCATATCTTGCTTGGACTTATCTTGCCCTTGTTTATTTTGCTGTCCTTGCTGTGGTTTATTCTGTTTTGATTTATTTGATTTGTTCTGTTCTAACTTATTCTGTGATGCTTGCGTATCACCAGACTGCCCATCTTGCTGCCCACCTTGCTTCTGGTTGGACTGCCCTTGTTGGGAAGATTGGTCTTGCTGTTTTTTCCCCTGCTGACCTTGCTTGGATTCATCTTTCTTCTTCTCTTTATCCTTACCTTTGTCTCCATCTTTATTTTTCTGCTGTTGTTTTTGTTGTGCTTTTAACTTC
>JALUWH010000166.1 GCA_027019685.1 Ghiorsea sp.
AAAATTTGCGACCAATGCTTATTTTTTCCAAGAAGGTCATGGTCAATATTATCAAGCTGCTAAGTTTGGACAGTTTCGTGTGGATCAAAAAGGTGAATTGCTTTTGGTGGCATTGTTTGACCAAGACCTGAAGCCGTTGTATGCACCTAAAGATTAGATAGTTTCATGCTTATTTTCGATTGTTAAGACGTTCGATTCTTATCCATTTGCGTACATTGGCATTGTGTTCTTCTAATGTGGAAGCAAAAGCATGACCACCTGTACCATCTGCGACAAAATAAAGATAATCGACATGGGCAGGGTATGCGGCTGCACGTAAACTTTCAGCACCAGGGTTACAGATTGGTGTAGGTGGTAAACCATTGCGCGTATAGGTGTTCCAAGGGGTATCAGTCTTTAAATCCTTGCGTCTGATATTACCATCAAATGTACCTTGGGTGCGATACATGCCATAAATCACTGTGGGGTCCATTTGTAAACGCATATTCTTTTTTAAACGGTTATGAATGGCAGCAGATACCCAAACGCGCTCTTTGGCGAGTGCTGTTTCTTTTTCAACAATAGAAGCAATGATACGATTACGTTTGATTTGTTCTTGGTTCCAAGACAGTTCATGAGCAAGCTGGGCTTCGACTTTGGCGCGGGCATCATACATTTGCTGCAAGATAGATTGGGGCTGAATGGGTTTATTATAAACATAGGTTTCAGGTAAAAATAAACCTTCATACTCATCTGTGCCCACGATGGATGTGAGAGCATGTTGCCAGTCTTGAAGCGGTGTTTGGGTTTTCTTGGCTAGTAATTGAAGCATTTCATCAGTGCGTAAACCTTCTGGGATGGTGACCTTAAATTGAAGCACTTTACCTTGGGTGATGATGTTCAATACATAAGGCATATTAAGCATACCTTCAAAGTGATACAAACCAGGTTTAAGCTTAGATGCTTGGTCGGATAGGCGGGTGTACCAAGCAAAAAGGGTTGCTGAAGAAATAATGCCCTTGTTTTCTAAAATGCGGGCAATGCTTTTACTTGATGCACCATTGGGTATGTGAATATCTTGTGCTGACACCTTCTGCGATTGGTTGATTTTAGTTTGTATATATAAGCCTGTAGCCGCCAGTACTAAGGCAATCATCATGAGAATAAGCCAAACTTTTTTCATAAACGAACACCTTGTTGGTTCTGCAAGTTTTGTTGTAAGTCAGCAATGGCTGAATGCTGTGTTTGCAGTGGTTTGTTATCTATGCTTTGCACAACTTGTAAAAAAGAGCCTGAATTTAGTAATACAGCAGCTTCAACTTGCGCTAAAAGTTGGGTTGAACATGGTTGTGGGGTGATAACACCTTGTTGTACCAAATGATTACGGATACTTCCTGCTAAAATACCATCACCTTGTGGTGTCAGCCACTTTCCTTGGTGAAACAAAGCAATATTGGCAGTTAAACCGCTTAAAAGCATGTCATTTTTACAAATAAGTGGGCTGTTTCCACTTTGCAATGTCCAGTGTTGCATGGCGCGAAGGGTGAGTGCGTAATCAGATGTAAACTTGGCAGGCTTAGGGAGTAAAGCAAAGGGGTATTCTACCCTTTGTATGTGTATGGTTTGTTGCTTGGTTGCAAAGGGAAGTGCTTGGATGAAAAATTGGGGTGTAGCCTGTTGGCTAAGCCCCCAAGTTGCTTCACCGCCTGTTGCTGTTAGGCGAACTAGGGTATCTGAACCTTGTTTTTTTGCAGCTTGTAAACAGCTTTGTTTGATGTTCTCTTGATATTTGTCTGATAAATTAAGCCCAAAACTTGCAAGCCCATGCTGCAAACGTTGCCAATGTTTATCCCATAAAAAAATCACACCATTAATGACCCGAAAAGTCTCAAAACAGCTTTCTGCATAACTTAATCCACGGTTAAGGTTTTGGACGATTTGAATATCTAGCGCATCATTCATAGGCAAAGC
>JALUWH010000167.1 GCA_027019685.1 Ghiorsea sp.
TCAAGGGAATCCCAGACCAACCAGGCATTGCCGCCGCAGTCTTTGGCCCTGTTGCTGATGCTGACATCAATGTGGATGTGATTGTCCAAAACATCTCCGAAGATGGGCAAACCGATTTAACATTTACCGTACCCCGCAACGATTACGATGCAACTATGACCTTATTACAAACACTGTGTGATAAAATGAAAGCGCGTGAAGTGATGGGCGATAACTCTGTAGCCAAAGTATCCATCATTGGCGTAGGTATGCGCTCGCACACGGGTGTTGCCAAGAAAATGTTTGATGTACTTGCCCAAGAAAACATCAATATTCAAATGATTACCACCAGTGAAATCAAGGTAACTGTAGTTTTGGAAGAAAAATATGTAGAGCTTGCAGTACGCGCATTGCATGAGGCATTTGATTTAGATCAAGCTTAACTTCTTTTTTCACCACGAAGACCACAGAGAACACGAAGAAAAAACAAAATATGAACGTGTCAGCAATCAATATCCCTTTGTTAGCCTGTGCCGAAACGAAAGTGTAAATAAGGGATAAAGCAAAATACTTTTATTTTGCGCCCGTTTTACACTGAAAGTGAAGGATAAAGCAGGCTTTAAAGGGTGTTTTCTTTGATTCGGGGCATCCAGCCCCTCAGGGCAAGCCCCGCCCTAAAGTGCGCCCAAATTCACCCATCAGTAAATTTGTGCTTCGTTTCTTTGACAACAAAGAAATGAAGAAACTAGCCTAAAAAGCGTCAACGAAGTTACTTCCTCAACAAATCAACAAACGATTCTGCAGCAACATCCCAATCATGCTTTTGTTGATGTGCCTGCTCATGAATCCAAACTGTTTTTGCACCCGCTTGTTTCGCCACAGCCAAATTATCCTGCATATCATCAATCACCACCACATCTTGCGGCTTCACCCCTTCAACTTCACACAGTTGATAAAAGGTACCCACGCATGGTTTGGGCGTATATTGATTAAAACGAATATCATAGATTGCCGCAAAACAATCGCGAATAGCCAATGCCTTTAAAATCGTTTCAGCATGCTCTTTTGTGCCATTGGTATGAATCACTTTTCGCTGTGGTATGGCTTGTAACACATCACGCAATTCATCATGCGGTGATAACAATTCATGCGCATCAATATCATGAGCTTCCAATAAAAAAGGTTCGGCTTCATGCCCATGATGTTGCATCAAACCTTTGAGTGTAGAGCCATATTGCTTCCAATATTTCACCCGCAATACATTGGCTTCTTCTCGCCCAAGCCCAAGCTCACGCTGAATATAGCTTATCATCTTCTCATCCATACGCGCAAACACACCATTATCTGCAGCATATAAGGTGTTATCCAAATCAATGATAGCCAGTTTAAAATCTATAGTTGAAAGCATGGCAACAACCTAATCACACAGCTAAAAATTCCTATGTTTTTAGTTGATGTTTGCTCCCACCCAGCCTAATTGAACAATATAAAAGCACTTGACTTTCACCCCCCCCCAGCAACTAAGCTGCCACTTACAGTTCTGGTGGGAGGGGCTTATGTTTAAATTTTTCCATCTATGCACGAGCATTATACTTTGCTACTTTATCCTATTTGGCACTGCCCATGCTCAAATTGCCACAGTTCGTGGCGGGGAAATTATTATACCCTTAGCCAACTGTGGACAGGTCAGACTCATTTCTAAGATAGGTATTCCTCCACAACTGAAGAGCTTATTAAATTCTTTAGGATACGCTTCTACATTAACAGGAGCATATTTTTATAATGCTTATGCTGGCATACCAGCTTATTTTGGAACTTCTGTAGCAGATGTGTGGTCTAAAATGCCATATTCTACATATCCAGGCTGGGCTTATCAGACACCAGCCATCTCATCATCAACCTATACAAAAATATATGCCATCACAGTCGGGGGCGTTATAAGAGCGAGTTATGAATATATTGT
>JALUWH010000168.1 GCA_027019685.1 Ghiorsea sp.
AGTTGCTAAGAACTCACTTTTTGCATGAGAAGCTATTTCAACACGCTCTACAGTTGCTTGCAAATCCTTTTGCAAAATAAGTTGACTCAAAGCACCACGAATCCGATGTGAAATATCGACGAACAACCGTTTCTGCTGCGCTGTGTGGTTAATATCTTCTTGTTGCTGAATTGCCAATGCCCACAACACATCCGACTTTACTCTAAGCAACATGATCAGCCCTGGTAACAAATGATGCTTGCGAATCAAACCTGCTGAAAAAACAGTCTGTACATCTATCATAAAGGGTGCCTTCAACTGCTTCTCTGGTATTGATGATGCATAGGTAATCATTTCACTTTCACACATCAAAGCTTTTAAGTTAAAGCTAGGGTCTTGCTCTGACTCCGCAATAAACATGGTTTTATAGCTACTGTCTTGCTCATCGTCAGGGTTAAAACATAATGGGCTTAAAAACACACGTTCTGCAGTAAATATTTTTTTAATTTCTTTCACTGCACGCTGTAAACCTACTTCAAAATCGTGCTCAGATAATGTTGATTCAATAACACTCAAGTTACTTAAATGCTGTAAGTTTTCAGTTCTTTCTTTTTGAATTTCACGTTCTTGCGTCATATCACGAATTAAACCTTCGATATAAATAGGTTTACCCGTATCATCAAAAAACATACGCGAACTCATCAATATTGCCACGCGCTGCCCGTACTTACCCAATATTTCAATTGGGTAGTTTTTCACATTACCACTTTCTTTCAATGCTTTAAGGTAAGCATCCCTTGTGCTTGAATCCGCATAAAATGTTTCAATATGTCGGCTCTCAACATCTTTTGGAGAAAAACCAGTTAAAGCATAAATAGCCTCACCAATCTCTTGAATAATACCATCCATACCCACCCGGTAATACACTTCATCCAAAGCTTCCATTAATGTTTCATGGCGCACTCCAGACTGGTAAGAGTTGGCAAATGCCTCTTCCCTTGTGCGCTCAAAAAACCAAGCCGAAACCACTGTGAATGTCAGCAATATTGCTACGACCATCACTTCAATACTATTATAACTAATTTCAAGAAACCTAAAATAACTTACAGACCATAAAAGCAGCAATGTACCTAGCATGACCAAACCATAAGCCATTCCAATACGCGTACCCGCCATATAAAATGCAAAAAATGGAATCGTACAGTAAAAGAACAGCATCCCATGCAACGAGCCGCCATAAACAATAATCGTAATGTAAAAAAACAATACAATGGTAAGAATAAAAATAGAACCTACATAAGGTGGTACAACACTTCGTTTTACAAGAATTGCAAGTATAGCAAACAATACAGTGGCAACAGCATCAGATACAATAAATATAGGTTTTCCCGTACCTAAAACATTGATTGCAAAAAACACCGAGAAAATAATTGAACAAGCAATAGCCAGCGGATAAACGCGTTTTTTAAAGTCCTCAATAACCAGCGCTTGATATTCTCTAGACCTAGCTAATTGCTTATCTGTCATACCCTCTCCACACTACCTGCAAGTTAAACACAAGCATATTGACCATCAAACACATAAGTTACAATGCCTGTTAGCAATATCTGTGTGCCAAACTGATGCACGTGAACATTGCCACCTGGCATTTGAATCACTAAAGGTGATACATGACCCAACTTCTGCCAAACAGCTACTGCCGTAGCACAAGCTCCCGAGCCACATGCTAATGTTTCACCTGCACCACGTTCAATAATGCGGATATTTGCATGGCTTTCATCATAATCACTGATGATTTCCACATTACGCTCAGGGCAAACTTGCGCATGCTTAAAATAAACACGGTGTGGGTTGCCAATCAATATATCAACATAATCTTTTGTCACTTCTTCAATCACAAACTCACCCATCGCTACTTGCACACCACCTGTGGTATGCTTTGCACTGACCACGCGGTCTGCTA
>JALUWH010000169.1 GCA_027019685.1 Ghiorsea sp.
TTTCTAAGGCAATTTCAAGCTCTTTAACCGCAGCTTTGGTATCACCCAAATTGTTATACACAGCGGCAAGGTTGTTATGTGGCTCCGCTAAATCTGGACGTAAGTTGATGACTTGGCGAAAAGCTTCAATGGCTTGGTGAAATTGTTGTTCATGCACATGAGCAACACCAAATAAAAACCAAGCTTCATAGTTATCCGCATCATTTTTGACAAGGGTACGTAGCTGTTCAATCGCATCAGTGTAACGCCCTTGTTTAAGGTCTGCCTTTGCTTGCGTAACATCATATGCAAATGCTGGGCTGCTTAGCATCAATAAAAGGATGAGTATGCTGTATATGTTTTTCATGTTTTACGTCCACTTTTCTGGTATATTTCAAAGGTATAAGGATATGTATTTTTTCCATCAGCATCATGTTTTTCGCTGAAGCTTTGTTGCCACTGGTTCATATCAAGTTTCGGAAACCAAGCATCACCTTTAAATGCATGGTCAACTTGGGTGCAGTATAACTTGTCAGCATGGGCTATAGCGAGCTTATAAATCTCTGCACCGCCCATCACCATAAGCTCATCATCTTGAAACATTTTAACGGCATCATCCAAGCTGTGTATGACTTCGCAACCTTCAATTTTTAAGTCTTGTTGGCGGGATAAAATAATATTGCGGCGTTTAGGCAGTGGTTTGCCTATAGACTCAAAGGTTTTGCGACCCATTAACACAGCTTTGCCCAAGGTGTGTTGGCGAAACCAAGCCATGTCGGCAGGTAAATCGGATATAGCCCAAGGCATCTGATTGTTTGCACCAATCAGGCGGTTTTTATCCATGGCCCAAATTAAAGAAATCATTGCTTGTGTATTTGCCTCATTATTCATCCATCAAAGAAGCGCAATTTAACATAAACCACTTAAAAATATAGTTTTGAGCTTTTCGTTTATGAGGATATGATATTAAGGCTAGGTTTTTTCTAGATTAATACTGGTTTCATCTGCACAGTATAGGTTGTTGTTCCGCAGAATGTGTGTTGAGTTAATTTTTTCTTAAGTATTGGAGTGTACCATGGCAAATAAACAAGAAGCATATGACTTAATTGTGATTGGCGGTGGCCCCGCAGGTACACCTGTTGCCATAGAATATGCCAAGCTTAATAAAGACAAACGAATTGCACTTATTGATAGTCTAGGGGAATTGGGCGGAGAGTGTTTGTTTCAAGGCTGTATCCCATCAAAAATTATGGGGGCAAGTGCTAAACATATTCAAGATTTAAAATCCTTGAAAGAATTTGGCGTTACCTTAGATAATAATCATTATCAGCTTACGTGGAAAAAAATAAAACAAAGAAAACATGATATTTTGTCCAAGCGTACAGGGGCTGCAAAAATCCTTGCGGAAAGCGTTGGAAATATTGATATTATTAAAGCTAGGGCCAGCTTTGAAAGTGATAGCAGTATAAAAGTTGCTTATGAAAATGGTGATTCAAAAATATTCAATTTTGATAGAGCTGTGATTGCAACGGGTTCACGGGCAAGGATTGCTCAATATACGGGTGATGCAGTAGACCGTATTTTAACGAATGAACAGTTTTTTTCAGATATGAAACTAGTGAAAAGCCTAAGCATCATAGGTGATGGTCCTATAGCCATTGAGTTTGCCCAAATTCTTTCCAATTTAGGCGTGAATATTAATCTCTTCGTTTGGGGAGATAACATACTTGAAAATATTGATAAGGAAGCATCAAGTTACCTATTAGAAAACCTCCAAAAAAGCAGTCATATCAATGTGTTATTAAATGCTACGGTACAGGAAATTAATCATGCCAAGCAAGGTCGTTTAAGTATTAATTATGAACAAAATGGTGAGTTAAAAAACCTTGTCTCTGATGAGATTTTAAGTGCGATTGGTAGGATTGCGAATTTAGAGCATTTAAACTTGGAAAAAGCGCATGTTAAATGGTCGAATAAAGGTATTGTTGCTTCCAAGGCACTACAAACAACCAATAAGAAAGTTTTTGCAAATGGGGATGTGGTAGAAGGTTTTCCTAAATTTGCGCACACTGCTCAGTATGCTGCTCATATTCTTGCTCAGAATTTATTTCTGGAGCATAGCTTTTTTAAACCTTCGTTTAATAAAAACGCTTGGGTATTATTTAGTATGCCTAATGTTGCTATGGCAGGGCTAAGTAAAGAGGAAGCATTGCAACAAGGCTTATCTATTGTTGAGGGTAAGTTTGCATTTGAAACAGAAGCAAAATCACAAATTGAAAAAGAAGACACAGGGTATTTAAAATTTATTGTTGAAAAGAAAAGCCAGAAAATTATTGGTATTTCGATACTTCATGATGAAGCCAATGCTATTGCTGGTGAGGCGGCACTTATTGTTGCTCAACAGCTTACTTTGAAAGATTTGGTCAATACAATTCATCCTCACCCAACAATCAGTGAGTCGTTTACTGTGCTTGCAAAAACTATGCTAGGAGAAATAATGTTAAAAAAATTAGAGAACCCAGTTATCCGAAAATTAATTGAGATTGAACGTTTTTTATAGAAGGACATAAAAAGTAGGTATATTTTATGAGTTGCTGCGATGATCCGAATATGCACAAGGAAAAACCATTTCCTGCAACATTAAGCATGGTAGCTGTGGTAGCTTTGCTTTTGGGCGGTGCTATCTTGTTGTTTTCATGATGTTTTTATAAGTAAGTGAAGACTAAGGGGATGGTGATAAAGAATCTAAAATATACCAAGCAAGGAAAATCAATCGAGCCTGAACTTCAGCCTGTCCCGATTGATTTGTTCATGGATGAATCGTTAGGGAAAATTTTATCTCAATTGAAGTCAAGTACACGGATAATTAAAAAGGGTGGGCAATTGTTTTTACAAGGAGATAATGTTTCCAGTTTTTTTTATCTCAAAAAAGGTAAATTAAAGCTTATAAGAAACACTATAGAAGGTGGGGAGACACTTATTCATGTAGCTGTATCCCATGAAACATTTGCAGAGGCATCATTATTTTCAAATCAATACCATTGCACTGCCTTTGCATCTGTGGACTCAGAAGTAACATGTTATAGCAAAGAAGACTTTCTATACTATCTTGAACAAAATCCATTTATGATGAAAAAACTATTACAAATATTTTCTCAACAAGTGCGCGACTTACGTGCTATTAATGAAATTAAAAATATCTCATCTGCAAAGGCTCGAATCTTAGCTTTTATCAAAAATGAGATGGATGCCAATCAAGAGCTTCATCTCAATATCGTTTTGAAAGATGTTGCCTATAAAATCGGCCTTGCCCATGAAACTTTTTATAGGGAACTAAAAAAACTAGAAGATGAGCATATATTGGTAAGGCAAGGTTCTTTTCTAAAATTACAATAATTCACATATGATTCAAATCATATTCATATACTACAGTCCATTATATGATGCGCTGGTTTAATGCTAATGACCAGAAGGTTACATCATAACATGGAGAAACTTATGAAACAAAGCATCACTTTATTTGGATTATTGTGGATGATAGCCATATCAGCCCCCATTCATGCTCAAGCTACGGAGCACAATATGGAAGAAATGAATCATCATATGATGATGCAATCCAAGGATGGCGTCTCGGATAAAAGAATTTCACTCCAGTTAAACCCACAACAGAAACAACACCAATTGGCGAATATGCGCTCCCATGTGCAGGCGGTACAGGAAATTATTGGTATGCTTTCACAAGGAAAATTCAATCATGCCTCAACCATCGCACACAACAAATTAGGCTTAACGCCAGAGATGAAAAAAATGTGTAATATGTTTGATAATGCGAATTTCAGAAAAGTTGGATTGGCTTTTCATCAAAGCGCAGATGAACTAGGCGATGTTTTGAAAAAAGGAAGTCTTAAACAGTCATTACGAGCTTTACACAACACCATGAACTACTGTGTGCAATGCCATGCCACTTATCGTCAGTAGTTATAATCGAGGAGTCTTCAATGCGGCTAAAAGTGGTGCACTTGGAACTTGAATTCACCACCTCATCGCTTCAAGAATCGCAAATTTAACAGAAACAGGTTTTTTTTGCTAGATTAGGCGCATGAGTTGCTGCGATGACCCAAATACACGTAAGGAAAAACCGTTTCCTGCGATATTAAGCATGGTAGCTGTGGTCATTTTGCTTTTGGGCGGCACTACCCTTTTATTTTTATGATGTTTTTTAGGTAAGTGTAGCCTGATGGTAGGGGAAGTTCAGGCATCGATTGATATAAATTGGCAAGCTCTTTGGTCATTGAGCCATAAAAAGCGAAGTAGTAGGTGTAGTCGTAACCCTTATCCTCTAATGCGTCAATATCCCCAAAGTTTGCGGCTTCAAACCATGCTTCATGATTGCTCATTGTTATCCCTCACTGACTTTGGCTCTTTAAAGCGGAAAGTTTAACATGAGATTCTTAACTTGTGATATTTTTCCGTATAAATTTATAACAATATAACCTAAGCTTTGCCTTGGGATAAAGCTTTTTGGAGGAGTCATGGGAGACTTGTTTACGCAAACATATTACGGGAATACCGTACAAGAATGGGCTATTTCAGCCGTGGTTATTATTTTATCCATCGCTGTGGGTAAAATTGTATATTGGCTATTTTCCAATGTGGTGCGCCGCATGACCGCCAAAACAGAGACCAAGCTTGATGATATTTTGATTGATATGGTCGAAGAACCTTTGGTGGTCACGCTTATTTTGGCGGGTATATGGTTTGGTTTAAGCTTGCTCAATCTTCCCGAGTCTTTGGGTGTGTTTATTGCTAATGTGATTCAATTCTTGATTGTGATGATGATAGCATGGCTTATCGTGCGTTTATTGGATGCGATTTTTGAGAATGTGTTGATTCCGCTTTCGGATAAAACAGAAGGCGATTTGGATGACCAACTGCTGCCTATTCTTAGAAAAGGTACACGTGTTGCAGTGTGGACTATGGCCGCGATTATTGGCTTAAACAATGCAGGTTACGATGTGGCAGCACTGATTGCAGGGCTAGGCATTGGTGGCTTGGCGCTGGCTATGGCTGCCAAAGATACGGTGTCCAACGTGTTTGGTGGGTTTACTATTTTTACAGATAAACCGTTCACCATCAATGATAGGGTTAAAATTTCAGGCTTTGACGGCACGATTAAAGAAATTGGTGTGCGCAGTACCCGTTTGGTCACGCTTGAAGGACGCACCGTTACTATTCCTAATGCGACATTTTCAGATACACCGATTGAAAATGTAAGCTGGGAGCCATCAAGGAAAGTCAAGCTGGTATTGGGTTTAACTTATGATACCACGCCTGAAAACATGAAAAAGGCCATGGATATGTTGCATGATATTGCTCAAAACCAAGAAGGTTTGGAAGATAAGCGCACAGTATTCTTTTCAGGCTTTGGCGATTCAGCCATGGAAATTACATTTATTTATTATATCTCTAAAGGCGCAAGCATTGCGGGCGAACAAAACGACATCAATATGGCGATACTCACGCGCTTTAATGCTGAAGGTCTTGAGTTTGCCTTCCCATCGCAAACGCTTTATCACGTACAAACGGGTGAAACATCGTGAGTGCTATCGAAGTATTGATTGGTGGGGCTGACGGCAAGCAAGTGTCTTTGGATGCAGCTATGGCGAATCGCCACGGCTTGATTGCAGGGGCAACGGGCACAGGCAAAACCATTACCCTGCAAACGCTGGCTGAAAGCTTCTCGCGCATTGGTGTGCCGGTGTTTATGGCGGATGTGAAAGGTGATTTATCAGGCATTTCGCAAGCAGGAAAACCGCACAAAGAGATTGATAGACGTATCCAAGAGATTGCGATTGATGGCTATCAACATCGTGGCGCACCCACCTTATTCTGGGATATGTTTGGCAAAAAAGGGCATCCCGTACATACCACGATTTCTGATATGGGGCCTTTGCTGCTGTCGAACTTGTTGGAATTGAATGATACGCAAAGCGGGGTGTTGTATGCTGCATTTCGCATTGCTGATGATGAAGGTTTATTGCTTCTCGATTTGAAAGATTTGCGTTCCATGCTGGTTTGGATGGGTAAAAATCGCAAAGAAATCAGTGGAGAATATGGCAATATATCGGGCGCAAGTATTGGTGCGATTCAACGTAAACTGCTGGTATTAGAAGAGCAGGGCGCGGAAAACTTTTTTGCCGAGCCTATGCTTCGCCTTCAAGATTTGATGATGGTTGATTTCTCAGGGCAGGGTGTGATTAGTTTGTTGGATGTGAGCAAACTTATTCATCAGTCACCAAAATTGTATGCAACATTTTTGCTGTGGCTTCTTTCTGAATTGTTTGAAAATTTACCTGAAGTGGGCGATGCAGATAAACCCAAATTGGTTTTATTCTTTGATGAAGCCCATCTTATTTTTGATGATGCGCCCAAAGCGTTGATGGATAAAGTGGAGCAAGTCGTACGTTTGATTCGTTCTAAAGGTGTGGGTGTGTATTTTATCAGTCAATCGCCTTTGGATATTCCTGAGGATGTGTTGGGGCAGTTGGGTATGCGTATTCAACATGCTTTGCGAGCCTTCACGCCTAAGGATCAGCGAGCTGTGCGCACCGCCGCAGAAACATTTAGACCCAATCCCAAGATTGATACGGAAGCTGCCATCACAGAATTAGGCATTGGTGAAGCATTGGTCTCCACTTTGGATGCATCAGGCAGTCCAACGCCTGTGGAGCGTATTCTTATTCGTCCGCCAGAATCACAAATTGGCCCTGTGGATGATGTTAAGCGAACGGAGCTTATTAGTCGTTCGCCTGTGGGTGGTCGTTATGAAGAAATCATTGACCGTGAATCGGCTTATGAATTGCTTAAAGAGAGAGCGGAAGAAGAGGAGCGTATGGCAGCGGCTGAAGCTGCGGAAAAGGATACATCTAGGGCTTACTCGGATGATGTTTGGCTCAAGCCGAAACCAACGCGTAAACCTACAAGTAATCGGCAAAGTTTTGGGGAAGCAATCATGAAAAGCGTAGCGCGTAAGGCTACAACCATGATTACAGGTAAATTGGTGCGCGGGCTTTTGGGCTCACTGTTGGGTGGCAGACGTTAATGCAATGTGAGGTCTAAAAATGCCTTGAGTCCCCAGCATTCTTTAATGCTATCAAGCAAGAAAAAGACAAAAAGAGTATACTGTCCCCGATTTCCCCTCTGTGAAACTTACGACCTATGCGGTTTATATTGTCATTTCGACCGCAGCATAGCGTAGTGGAGAAATCTATAGATGCCTCCACGTTGGTCGGCATGACAGGTGAGGCACTTCGGACTCAGCATGATAAACTACAAAAAACTCTGCGTACTCTGCGGTTCATTCATGTGATGAATTGCCGAAGGAAAGAAACCTGCCCCTTGCCAGTCTTGTGGTTTAGAATTGCTAACATGAATACATCTTAACTTGACTTATTTTTCGGAACAAGCCTACACTGTCGTTATGTTAGGCAAAACAAATATCCTTTTTAAACGCTCTAAAGCGGCTGCGAAACGTATCAGCAGCTTGGTTTTAGCGGTGTTTATGCTGCAAGTTGTTGCGGCTGGATTTTGTGTGTCCACAGCATCAGCAGCACCTGTGCAGCAAGTTTCTGCGATGGAACACTGCATGGCAGGCAATATGCAAATGTCTGCACAAATGCAGGGCATGGATATGAGCAAGATGGATATGACTATGCAAGCTCATGGTTGCTCGCATTGTGATATGCCTGATGTAAATATTTCATTGGATAAACACAGCTTTGATGTTGCAGATATTGCGGCAGACTTTGTGGTTATCGCGCTTGTACCAACTGTATCGGATGTGCCAACAGCAACATTTGTTGTTTCGCCACCCGATTTACAAACCCAATACACTTCTCTTTCAACTTATAACTTAAACCTTCGCATTCGCGTTTGATTTAACCTTTTGCTAATGCCATAGCGATTACCGCTGTGGTTTTTGTCGCGCATTTTTCTATGAATTCGCCGACTTTAATTCTAGCAGGAGGTTTGGATGAAATCCTTTCCCTTATATGTTTTACCTTTGTTGGCTGTGTGGTCATGGGCTGGTATAGCCCATGCAGAAACAGCACCGTTAACATTAGCGCAAGCCAAAGCCTTGGTGGTGCAATCACCATTGTTACAAGCGCAAAAATCTAGGGCGAAAGCACTGGCTTTTAAACCTGAACAAGCAGGAAGTTTGCCTGACCCTGTGGTGTCTTTAGGTGCCATTAGTTTTCCTGTGGATACAT
Organism: Ghiorsea sp.; assembly: GCA_027019685.1. GTDB lineage: Bacteria > Pseudomonadota > Zetaproteobacteria > Mariprofundales > Mariprofundaceae > Ghiorsea. The sequence goes on from JALUWH010000169.1 coordinate 8,250, forward strand.
GGAAACGTGGGCAGGAAAATATGACTCAATTGCAAGTGGGTATCAGCCAAGCCTTACCTTTTCCAGGTAAATTAGGTTTACTAGAAGATGCGGCGCAATTTACGGCTAAAGCAGGACAAGAAGATGTTGCTGAGCTTAGGCTACAATTGCTTAGCCAAGTGCAAGTGCGTTGGTGGAACTTATATTACCTTGATAAAGCCTTGAATATTGTTGAAAAAAATAAAGGTTTATTAAGACAGTTTATTAAAATTGCTGAAACCAAATACAAAACGGGTAAAGGTTTACAGCAAGATGTGTTGTTGGCGCAATTGGAATTATCCAAATTATTGGACAGTCAAATGCAATGGCAATCGCTGCGTCAATCTGAACAAGCCAGATTGAATGCTTTACTCAATCAACCAGCTTCAACATCAATCGTGTTACCTCATACAGTGGATGAGTTGCTGTATGATTTACAAAGTAAAGAGGCTTTATTACAAGTAGCGCAAGTGAGTCGCCCACTTTTGCATGGTAAACAATGGGGTATAGATGCAAGACAAGCTCATGTTGCTGTGGCAGAAAAAGACTTTTATCCTGATTTTAAAATATCTGCCAGTTATGGCGCAAGGGCGAGCAATGCTACTACTGGTTTAGATAGAGCAGATTTGGCGAGCTTAAGCTTGAGTTTTAATATTCCTTTCGGGGATACGCAAGATGCACAGCTTGGGCAACGCAAAGCCGAAGCTTTGCAGGCTGAATTTGCTTACGAAGATGCATTGGCACAAGTGCAAGCAGAGGTGGGTGTAGCTTTATCTGATTATCAACGTGCTAAGCAACAAGCATCATTATTTAAACAAGGCATTATTCCTCAAGCTAGGCAAACTGTGGCATCTATGCTTGCGGCATACCAAGTGAATAAAGTGGATTTTTTAAACCTTGTTCGCACGCAAATCACCCTCTACAACTATGAAACACAATATTGGAAAGTATTGGCACAAGCCAAACAAAGTTTAGCACGTTTAGACGCGGCTGTGGGTAAGAGTATCCACGGTGTGACGCAGCACAGCCAAGAAAAATCAGTGAACACAGGCCTGGAGAATCATCATGAATAAACAAACGATAACAGTTGCAGGTGTCATGTTACTGCTTGGGTTGGGTGCGGGTTATATGCTTGCGCCTTCATCATCTGATTTAAGGCAGCAACAAGCATCTGAAGATAGTAAAAAGGTATTATTTTACCGCAATCCGATGAATCCTGCGATTACCTCACCCGCACCCGCCAAAGATGAAATGGGCATGGATTACATTCCTGTTTATGCGGAAGCGGATAAACCAGCGGAGAAAAAAGTATTGTTTTATCGCAATCCGATGAACCCTGCGATTACTTCGCCTGTACCTGCTAAAGATGAGATGGGCATGGACTATATCCCTGTATTTGCCGATGGTGGTAGCAGCAGTGGATCACCTGTAGGCACGGTAACGATAGATGGTACGGTAGAACAAAACATGGCTGTGCGTACCACTATGGCTAAGCAGCAAGATTTATCGCGTCATATTCGAACCATTGGTCGGGTGACTTATGATGAAGAGCGCGTGGCATTATTGCACCCTAAATATAACGGCTGGGTGGAAGAGATGTTTGTCGATGAAACGGGCGAACATGTGCATAAAGATACGATGTTGATGTCGATTTATTCCCCGCAATTGGTAGCAACCCAAGAGGAATACTTGTTGGCATTGAATAATGCTGAGGCATTAAAGAATAGCCCCTTTAAAGATGTACGTGATGGTGCGGTAAGTCTGCTTGATTCAGCGCGTGAGCGTTTGCAGCTATTGGATGTGCCAGAACATCAAATCAAACAGCTTAATAAAACACGTAAGGTGATGAAAGGATTACATATTCATTCACCTTTTGATGGTATTGTGATGAATATTGGCGCGCGCGATGGACAGCGCATTACTCCCAACACCGAGTTGTATAAAATTGCAGATTTATCAAGGGTTTGGGTGATTGTTGATTTGTATGAAGATGATATGCCTTGGGTACAGGTTGGTGATGAAGCAAGTATGCAAGTTGCAGGTATTCCTGGGCGTGTATTTACGGGCAAGGTCACCTTTATTTACCCCTATTTGGAAGCCAAAACCCGTACACTTAAAGTGAGGCTTGAGTTTGATAACCCAGAATTGGCTTTAAAACCTGAAATGTTTGCCAATGTGGTTGTGAAAGCCAGTAAACAGTTCAATGCTGTGGTTGTACCCTTAGAAGCCATTATTCGCACTGGTGAACAAAACCAAGTATTTGTACAACGTGAAGCAGGTAAGTTTGAACCACGTAAGGTTACGCTTGGTGTAGAAGCGGATGGTTTGGTACAAGTGGTGCATGGTTTGCAGGCTGGAGAAAAGGTTGTGACTTCGGGCCAATTCTTGATTGATTCAGAATCTAAGCTTAAAGAAGCTACGGCAAAAATGATGGAAAGCCTTGATGTACAAGGCTCTAATGATGTGAACCCGAATCAAGATTCGACCATGCAAATGGATGATATGGACATGGGTGGTCAAGGCATGGATATGCAGATGGATGATATGAGCATGGAGGGTAAATAACCATGATTCGTACGCTGATTGAAGCATCCATTAAAAACCGATTCTTGGTTTTGATTGCAATGTTACTGCTTACATTTGCAGGGTTTCAAGCCATGAAGAACACGCCACTGGATGCCATACCAGACTTATCTGATGTGCAAGTCATTGTGTTCACAGACTTTGAAGGGCAAGCCCCGCAAGTGGTGGAAGACCAAGTCACTTACCCATTAACGACAGCGATGTTGTCTGTACCCAATACCAAAGTGGTGCGGGGTTATTCCTTTTTTGGTTTTTCTATGGTCTATGTCATCTTTGAAGATGGTACGGATATGTATT
>JALUWH010000170.1 GCA_027019685.1 Ghiorsea sp.
AGAAGTACCAGACATTCTTCAAGATGCACAGGTTTATTCATTGGATATGGGCGCATTGCTTGCAGGCACCAAATACCGTGGTGATTTTGAAGAGCGTCTAAAAGCAGTGCTTGCAGCACTTAAAGCTGAAAAGAATGTGATTTTATTTATTGATGAAATTCATACCATTATTGGTGCGGGCTCGGTGAATGGTGGGGCTATGGATGTATCCAATTTATTAAAACCAGCCTTGGCAAATGGTGAGTTGCGTTGCATGGGCGCAACCACTTATCAGGAATACCGTCAAACCTTTGAAAAAGAAAGCGCATTGTCACGCCGCTTCCGTAAAGTTGATGTGGTAGAGCCAAGTATCTCAGATACAGTGAATATCTTAAATGGTTTAAAATCACGTTTGGAAGCGCATCATCAGATTAAATACAGTCGTCCTGCGATTACAGAAGCAGCCAAACTTGCATCGCGTTATATCACCGATAGGCATTTGCCCGACTCGGCTATTGATGTGTTGGATGAAGCAGGGGCTTCTGTGCATTTAAAAGATGCGGGCAAACGGAAAAAACAATTGGGTGTACAAGATATTGAAGCCACTGTGGCATCCATGGCACGTATTCCTGCACGTCAGGTATCCACTTCGGATAAAAAATCCTTGGTCAATTTGGAGCGCAACCTTAAATTGTCCGTTTTTGGGCAAGATGATGCTATTGGTCAACTCTCGGCAAGTATTAAATTATCACGGGCTGGTCTTGGCTCACCTGAAAAACCTATTGGTAGCTTCTTGTTCACAGGTCCTACGGGTGTGGGTAAAACCGAAGTTGCCAACCAGTTGGCGCGTATTATGGGTGTGGAATTGATTCGTTTTGATATGTCGGAATATATGGAATCCCATGCTGTTTCGCGTTTGATTGGTTCGCCTCCAGGTTATGTAGGTTATGAACAAGGTGGTTTGCTCACCGATGCGATTAATAAACATCCCTATTGTGTGTTGTTGCTTGATGAGATTGAAAAAGCGCATCAAGATATTTTTAATGTCTTATTGCAAGTTATGGATCATGGTACATTGACGGATAATAATGGTAAGTCAGCAGACTTTAGGCATGTGATTTTGATTATGACCAGTAATGCAGGTGCATTTGAAATGCAAAAAGAAAGCATTGGTTTTAGTTCGGTAAGTAATGTTGGTAAAGATGAAGAAGCCATCAAACGTTTATTCACACCTGAGTTCCGTAATCGTTTGGATGCTAGAATTCCTTTTGCACCATTATCAGAAGATGTGATTATGCATGTGGTAGATAAATTTATCATGGCATTGGAAATGCAGCTTCAAGATAAAAAAGTGGAGCTTGATGTGACTGCGGCTGCTAAAAAATGGTTGGCTAAAGAAGGTTATGATCCATTGATGGGAGCACGACCTATGGAGCGTTTGATTCGTGAGCAAATCAAAAAAGCTTTGGCAGACCAGATTTTGTTTGGTGACTTACAAAAAGGCGGTGTGGCTGTGGTTGATGTGGATGGTGATGCTTTGGTGGTACAACGTGCTGCAGAGGCTTGTGAAGAATAAGTTGAAAACTTTTTCCTGTAACTATTTGTACGCATGAGTTGGCGTAACCCAACACATCAAAAAGATGCCAAAACTTATGCTGCAGATGTCAAAGATGGTGATGTATCCGAGCAAGGTATTTGTCTGCAGCCGATTGGTGTCGTGGATAGCCCTTATCAAGAGCGATTTGCAACCCCTAGGCAACCTGCGTATGCTGTTGAAGATAAGTCTGCCAAGATTGTGCTCCATGCAGGGCATGATTATGAGCAAGCATTGCAAGACTTGCAGACTTTTTCGCATATTTGGGTTATTTACTGGATGCATTTGAATCAAGGTTGGAATCCATTGGTGAAACCACCGCGTGATAAAGAACATAAACATGGTG
>JALUWH010000171.1 GCA_027019685.1 Ghiorsea sp.
GGCAGGAATTATCCAGCATTATCAATCCTGATACATGCGTGACACCTGTGACCTATATCAATTCAACGGCGGCTTTAAAAGCTTTCTGTGGTGAGCATGGCGGTATTGTTTGCACATCTTCCAATGCTCAAAAAGTATTGGAATGGTCGTGGAACAATCGCGAGAAGATTCTTTTCTTCCCTGATCAACATTTGGGAGAAAATACTGCCCTTGCTATGGGAATAGCTGAAAAAGATATGATTATCTGGGATCCATTTCAGCCATTGGGTGGCAATACACCCGAAGCCATTGAACATGCTACACTGATTTTATGGAAAGGCTTTTGCTCCGTGCATCAATTATTCAAGGCTGAACATGCAGCGACCATGCGCGAAGGCCACCCTGATATTCAAATTTTAGCACATCCTGAATGCGCACGTGAGGTCTGTGAAACAGCAGATTTTATTGGCTCAACCGAAGCGATTATCAAGCATGTTCAGGCAGCAGAAAAAGGCTCAAAGTTTGCCATTGCAACCGAGCTTAATTTGGTGAATCGCTTGCGTATTCAGTTTCCTGATAAACCCATTTGGTTTTTATCACCTATGGTTTGTATGTGCTCCACCATGTTTCGCACCGATCCGCAGCATTTGTATGCCACATTGCTTGCCATTCGTGATGGCAAAAAAGACAATCAAATTATTGTTCCCAAGCATCAAAAACGCTGGGCAAAACTCTCACTTGAAAGGATGTTGAACCTTGTTTAAATATATTGCTTTATCTCTCTCGCTACTGATATCTGGTCAAGCCTTGGCTGCTATTTCTGTGGATGATATGCAGCAAAAGTTAGAACAATTTAAACAAAGCCCTGATGCTATCTATGCCAAAACCACATTAGAACGTGCCCAAGCTTACATGGGTGCAGCTATGATTGCCCGCGATCATGAAGATAAGGATGCGACCCAAGAAGCACTGGCAAAAGTACAAGCTACATTGGATGAAGCCAAGCAGAGTGCCCAACGATTTAAAACACAATTTGCAGAGCTTTTGAATATGCAAACCGCCGCACACGAGTTGGTCACGCTATTGGGTTACCATAACAACCCACTTGAAAAGAATAGTCCTACATTATTTTTGAAAAAAGGTGACCAAGCAATTCAAAAAGTGATTCAAACTTCTGAAACAGCGCAACTCAATGCAAGTCAACAAGCCGCAGGTAGTGCTCGCTCCGCATATAAGCATGTCTTTGATACTGCATTACCTGATTTGATTGAAAAAACAGGTGAAATACTTAGTAGTGCGGCTGCTAAAGGTGGTAAATTTTATGCACCTGTCACTTATGGAAAAGCAAAAGAAGCATGGCTTGCACTTAAATCTTACCAAGATGGTGTTTTACCCCACCTTCCACCTCACCCAGCACATGCGCTGGAGCTTGCACAGCAGGCATTCAATATAGCTACGCAAGTCAAACAATGGCGAAGAGATAAAGGTAGCCATGAAATGCTTTTATTACGTGCCAGAGATGAGCGTGTAAAACTGGCATCGATTCTTCATTTACCGCTACAACATGATGATATTAGCCCCGATACAGTCATCAACGCTGTGCAATCATTGCAAACACGTTTGCAAAATACAGAGCAATCATCCCAGCTTAAGATTGCTCAACTCAAACAAGAATACAAACAAAAGCTTGCCCAAGCTTTAGAAGCACAACGTATGAATTTACTCAATGCGCAAAATGACCAAGTTAGCCAGATGAAAGAGGCTTTTCGTGCCAAATTGGAACGTGAAACCTTTGAAACCAAACGTCAGAAACGCGCCCAAGCGTTATTCTCTAAAAAAGAACTAAGCATTGTTGCCAATTTGGATGGTTCACTTATTTTACGCCTTTCCAGCCTTAAGTTTCCCCCAGGCTCAAGCAAAATTGATACAAAATATT
>JALUWH010000172.1 GCA_027019685.1 Ghiorsea sp.
TCTTTTTTATGTCACCGCCGTTTGCGATGGTGGGGTTGATGTTGCTTGGGTTTGCGCTCTGCACGGCTGTGTTGAGTGCGAAAGTTTATGCTTTGTTTACGACTGCCTTGTTTGAGGGGGGCAGATTGGTAGGCAGGAATTAGTTGATGTTCACCCGAGCCAATCAAATCACTTCGACCCATCTTTTTCAGTGCATCCCTAAGCATAGGCCAATTATCTTTATCGTGATAACGCAAGAATGCTTTATGCAAATCGCGTTGTTTTTTGCGCTTGGGTACAAATACTTCTTCTTTATACCGTGGTTTAACACGGCTAATCGCTTTGAGTGGATTACGCCCAGAGCGATACATGGCAGCGGCGGTACTCATAGGCGATGGCAAGAATGCTTGCACTTGGTCGGCTTTGTAGTTGTTTTGTTTGAGCCACAAAGCAAGGCTAAGCATATCTTCATCGGTAGTGCCGGGGTGGGCTGCAATAAAGTACGGGATGAGATACTGCTTTTTACCTGCTTCTTTAGAAAACTTCTCAAATAATGTTTTGAAATTATCGTATGTGCCAATACCCGGTTTCATCATTTTGTCCAAAGGCGCATTTTCGGTATGTTCGGGCGCGATTTTCAGATAACCACCCACATGATGGGTGACCAACTCCTTGATATAAGCAGGTGATTTCACCGCCAAGTCATAGCGTAAACCTGATGCGATAAATACGCGTTTGATACCTTTAAGTTCACGAGTTTTGCGATACAATTGAATCAAAGGGTTGTGGTCTGTGCCCATATTCTTGCAAATATCGGGGAATACACATGATGGTTTACGGCATGATGCTTCAATCTCTGCCGATTTGCATTTCAGGCGATACATGTTCGCTGTTGGCCCACCCAAATCAGAAATTACGCCGGTAAAGTTGGGTGTTTTATCACGTATAGCTTCCACTTCTTTGAGTACAGATTTCTCAGAGCGGCTTTGAATGATGCGCCCTTCATGTTCGGTAATTGAGCAGAATGTGCAGCCGCCAAAACAACCACGCATAATGTTGACGGAGTTTTTAATCATTTCATAAGCAGGAATTTTGGTTTCTTTGGCTTTGATATCGCCATAAGCCAGATAAGGAAGTCTTGAATATGGCAAATCAAACACGCTATCCAGCTCTTCAGTCGTTAAAGGGATTGGGGGAGGATTTATCCAAACTTCGCGTGTGCCATGGCGCTGAATCAAGGCTCTGGCATTGCCTGGATTGGTTTCCAAATGCAGCAAACGCGAAGCGTGGGCATAGAGCACTTCATCCCCAGCAACAGTTTCATAAGAAGGCATACGAATCACCGTTTTATCACGGTCTTTATTTACATCCAAAATAGAAACAGGCTCAACTTTTTCTCTGGTTCTGTGCAGCTCTTTTTCGTCACAAGCCTTGTCCGCACCTTTCATTTCATAAGGGTTAGGATGCTGAATCAGCTCACCTGGGGTATCAATTTCATGGCTATCCATTTCAAGCCAACCATCAGGCACCGTATTCATCATCACGGCTGTACCGCGAATATGTTTCATGCTCTTAATATCTTCGCCAGCTGCCAAGCGGTGGGCAATTTCAATGATTTGGCGTTCACCATTGCCATAGACCAAAATATCAGCCTTGGAATCCATAAGCACGGAGCGGCGTACCTTGTCTGACCAGTAATCGTAGTGCGCAATACGCCTTAAGCTGGCTTCAATGCCGCCAATCACCACGGGAATACCTTTGAATGCTTCACGGACGCGCTGGGCATACACCGTCACGGCTCTATCAGGGCGTTTGCCGCCCACATCACCCACAGTATACGCATCATCGGAGCGGATTTTTCGTTCAGATGTATAGCGGTTGACCATAGAATCCATATTACCCGCAGTTACACCCCAAAAGAGATTGGGTTTATCCAAAGCTCTAAAGTCATCGGCGGATTTCCAGTCGGGTTGAGCAATAATGCCGACTCTAAAACCTTGGGCTTCTAAAGCTCTGCCGACGACTGCCATACCGAAGCTGGGTAAATCCACATAGGCATCGCCTGTCACCAACACAATATCGCAACTATCCCAACCAAGCTTATCCATATCCGCTTTGCACATGGGCAGTTGATAGGCGGGGGTTTCATGGGCTGCTGCCCAAAATTTAGGGTAAGATAGAATGGAGCGAGGTGCTTTAGCTAATGGCATGTGTTTTACGCCCCCTTTTTTGTCATTCCCGCGAAGGCGGGAATCCATGTCAGTTGCAATGTGTTACCACAAGAAAGAAAGCTTATGAGGCTTGTGGATTCCCATCTTCCCCTAGGGGATACTCTCTTGCTTTGCAATTCACCTAATCGCGGGAATGACGCATGCATATTGCTTACTTGCCCAGCAATGTTTGCAGTGCTGCTCCTGGGTCATCTTGGCGCATCAATGATTCGCCCACTAAAAAGCCATAGACATCATGTTGGTTCATCAGCTGAATATCATCATGGGTAAAGATGCCAGACTCGGTAATCACCGTGCGTTCGTTGGGTATTTCAGAGAGTAAATCCAATGTGGTTTGCAGGGTAATATCAAAGGTATGCAGGTTGCGATTGTTGATACCAAGCAATGGCGTGTCTAAATCTATAGCCCGTTCCAACTCTTTGGCATCATGCACTTCAGGAAGCACAGACAATCCCAGTTCATTAGCTGCTGCACATAATTCCTGTGCCAACCCATCTTCAATCATCGCCATGATTAAGAGAATACAACTTGCACCCATGGCACGTGCTTCAATGATTTGGTAGGGGTCTAGCATAAAATCTTTGCGTAAAATTGGGATGTTCACTTGTTCACGAATATCGCGCACGAATTGGTCATTACCCTGAAAGTATTTCACATCGGTAAGCACGGATAAACATGTTGCGCCACTTCGTTCGTATGCTTTGGCAATGTTTACAGGGTGAAAGTCTTCGCGGATAATACCTTTGGATGGTGATGCTTTTTTCACTTCGGCAATCACGGCATTATTTTGGTTGCTAATGCGCTCGATTAAAGCACCTGCATAATCCAGAGGTTGCATATCTTTGGCTTGAGATAATAATGTTTGTTCGCTGACTTTTTGCTTGCAGCTTTTTACCCATTCGCGTTTATATGCCGCGATTTCATTTAAAATTGAACTCATCGTTCTTACCTTATGCTGCCCATTTAGGAATACTTGAAGCGATATTTGAGCTCCAGACCTCTTCATCATTGCATATTTGATTGTCTTTCCATTGTGCTTCTAACCAAGCTTGAAGCTTATTGGGGTTGTTGAATTTATAGTAAAGACCAGCTTGTAGGAATTCAATAAACTGTTCGATAGAAAGAGGAATAATTTTTGTTTGCCCACCATATAGTTTGGTGTGATTCTTATTGAGGTTAAAGTAGTGGGCTAAGGCTCCTTCACTAATTTTTGGGGCAACAAATAAGCAATATGTATCTTTACCGAGAGCTTCTTTCGCTTTACCAAAGTGTCTAGGTACAGATTCGCCTTCCATATTAAACTGAGTGTTCCCAGATGACATTGTAACTTCTGTAATAAGTCCAAAATTGTCATATTCTGCTTCAATATCAGGTTTCTGACCAGGAGCATAATTGATTGGCATACCGTCAATGTCAGAGATGAAATTACCTTCAATTCTTTTTGCATAGTTCAACATGACTAGTGCCCTCCAAACATTCCACTCAAGAAATAGGGGCGCATCGGGGATTTCTTTATTCTTAATTTTATCAAAAATATTAATAATTTCAGGGAGTAAGCTGGGCTGTTTCAAAGCTTTGGTTTGCTTAGAGATATTTTCTTTTTTTATTTGTTGTTGAATTGATGATAGTAAGTCTTTTAACTCTTCACAGCTCTGCTCACCCAGTGACTTGGAATAGCCCAAGCTTTTTATTTTCTTGATAAGTAGTTGTTGATTATCTGATAATAATGAAACGCTGGATGGTGAAAAAAGGAACTCTTTAAACGCTGATAATGTCTCAAACTCTTGAGGTTCACGCTTAACAGTTTCAAGAATATATTTAACCTCATCATATTTTTGGGGAGATATGATTAAGTGAAAAGTTTTTTTCTGAAAAGTAACAAGTTCAGTGCTTCTAATATAACGACTAAAAGCATCTGCATAGTCTTTCATATTAGAGCTTTTAGTTTGAATAAATTTTTTGCGACTATTTATTTTGCTTTCACGGGTTTTGAAGCTTTTTGCAGCAAACTCATCTGCGTAAATGTCCATAACAACGGTTTCAAAGCATTTAGCGACATATAGCTTTCGACTACCCTTAAATTTCTTAGCATTTTCACGGAAGTCTTTAATTTGTTGAATAATCGAATCATATTTATCAATATGAGTTAATTGAGTAAAAAATAATGCGATTTCTGTTTTTGAAATACTTTCTAAATCAAAGATAATTCGAAGGAGTTCTAGGTAAGGTTTCACTTTGAATTCAATAATACTTGATTGCGTATGATAATGTGAAGGCAATTGAAATTTTAATAGTTGCCGAGTAATGGTTTCATCAAGTCGTTTTTTTGATAATAGAACCTTTCCGATTTCTGTAAGCTGTATATTTGGAGACAGGTCAATAAAACCCAAAGATTTTGGGGCACGGGTAATTCTGTCTCTAGCTGCCAAGGCTGGATTTGAAGTTTGTTTGCTTCCCTGATAAAAATTAGATTTTGATAAGGTTTTGAAGAACTCGGCTTGTAAGGGTTCATTTCCAGACCATATTTTACCACTAAAGTGTTGATTCAACAAATCAATTTCAGGTATAATTTTCTCTAGTGTTCGAGGGGATGTGAAACCAAAAAGGGTTTTACTTTTCGTTAGGCTAGCCATTTTTTTACTCCCAAAACACTTTTTTATCTACTACCGCCGAGTTTTTTTGTATAGGGTCAGTGTTTGTATTGATAAATTCATTTAGGCGGCTTTGAACTGTGTTGATTGATTTGTCTGAAATATCACAGCCAATAAAATTGCATTTGTTTTTTATAGCTGCAACAGCAGATGAACCACTACCTAGGAAAGGGTCACAAACTGTAAAACCTTCTTCTGTACTTGCGTAAATCATAGCTTGAAAAAGCTCCACGGGCTTTTGCGTTGGGTAAGAGGCGTTGTGAATACGTTTAAAGCGCCAGACATCAGGGAATGATCGGTTTTTAATTTTCCGAGTATTTCCATTTGTGGCAAATATAATATATTCATGTCTGCGACGATAATAATGCCCCATGCCAATGTTTACTTTATCCCAAGTAATAATATTTTTTACATCAAAGAAGCTTCGCACTGTATTACCCAAGCTCAATAAGGAATAAGAGTCGAACATAATGTATATATGCCCAGTAGATTTCTTTAGAACGCGCTGACATTCATTTAGAAAGATTGAGTAATTTTCTACACTATCTTGAAACTCATCAAACCACTTGCCATTTTCTTGGCCTTTTTCAGAGTATTTGCCGACAATGCGCCCTTTCCCTAGCTTTAGTTGATTATTCATCCCAGAGTATGCTGGGTCAGTAACGATAATATCTATACTGTTAGATGGGAGTTTTTGTAAGAATGAAATTGCATCATCTTTATAAATTGAAACTTCTTTATTTTCATATTGAATAGAAAAGTTACTTTCGGGAAGTTGACTAAACTTCCTGTTTGTTTGAGCCTCAATAAATGGAAGTAACTGCTGAATACACGTCTTTGTTTTCTTCGTATTAATGCTATGCGTGGTACAATAGTTTTGTAAAATTTCTTCTTCGATACCATATTCTTTAGCTAGCTTATTTAGTTGGTACAAATTAGATTCCTTCCCTTTTATTTGTAAACGCAATCAATGCATTCAAAGTGGCTGTAGCTTTGCCATCATCAATGGCTTTGGCAACAACGCCTAGTCCATCAGCAATGCTATCCACTTTACCTGCCACCCAAAGGGCTGCTGCGCTGTTTAACAGCACAATATCACGCCCAGCACCTTCTACACCTGCAAGGATATGTTTAATCACTTCAGCATTGAAAGCAGCATCGCCGCCTTGCAAAGCCTGAGGCGTGGCATAAGGCATACCAAATGCTGCGGGGTCAATTTCAAAGCGGTGGCTTTTACCATCTTCCACCCAAACGGCATCGGTTATCTCTGTCGTCGTAATCTCATCCAAACCATCGCGACCATGCACGATTAAAGCGCGTTTGGTACCCAGTTGCGATAATGCACCTGCCACCAAATCCAATTTATCTGCGCCAAATACACCCAAGATTTGGTAATCAGCGTTAGCAGGGTTGGTCAATGGTCCTAACAGGTTGAACACGGAGCGCACACCCATCTCACGGCGTACAGGGCCCGCATATTTCATGGCTGGATGACATTGCGGGGCAAAAAGAAAACCAATGCCCACTTCATCAATACAATCAGCCACCTTTTCAGGTGAAATATCCAATTTCACGCCCAAGGCTTCCAACACATCAGCACTGCCAGACTTGGAAGAAATCGCACGATTACCATGTTTGGCCACAGGTACACCACATGCTGCTAAAACAATGGCAACGGTAGTGGATATGTTAAACGTGGACGCGCCATCGCCACCCGTACCGCAGGTATCGAGCAAACCTGATGCTTGGGGCGCAATCTTGGTCGCCGCACTGCGCATGGCTCTTGCAGCACCTGCAACCAATTCAGGGGTTTCGCCCAACATGCTTAATCCCATCAATAATGCGCCGATTTGCGCAGACGTGGCTTCGCCCTGCATGATTTGGTTGAACACGGTTTCCGCTTGCGCGCTGCTTAAAGGGATGCCTTTTTGTGTTTCAGCAATGGCTTGTTGGATGTTGTAGCTCATATCATAACTCCAAAAAGTTTTTCAGCATGGTATGTCCATGTTCGGTGAGAATAGATTCAGGATGAAATTGCAGCCCGAATGTTGGATGCTCTTTATGTCTTAAGCCCATGAGTTCGCCTTCTTCTGTCCACGCTGTACGCACAAGCGCATCAGGCAAAGGCTCATCTACAATCAAGGAATGGTAACGGGTAGCAGTGAATGGGGTAGGTAAACCTTTGAAAATACCCGCCTCATCATGGTGGATGGGGCTTACTTTACCGTGCATCAAGCGCGGTGCACGAATCACTTTACCGCCAAAGACTTCGCCAATGGATTGATGCCCAAGGCATACACCCAAAATAGGAAGTGTACCTGAAAAGTGTTCAATCACGGCCTTGGAAATGCCTGCTTCTGCGGGGGTGCAAGGGCCAGGTGAAATCAAAACGCGTGAGGGTTTTAAATCTTCAATTTCAGCAATGCTGATTTTATCATTGCGATAGACTTGCGGTACATCACCAAGTTCGCCCAAATATTGCACCAAGTTGAATGTAAACGAATCGTAGTTATCAATAACCAATGTTGCCGCACTCATGATGCTTCTCCGTTGCTTTGTGAGGTGGAAGGTTGTGCCGCAGCAAGCGCCACAGCTCGGAACATGGCAGATGCCTTGTTTACACATTCTTGATACTCAGTTTCAGGTACAGAATCTGCGACCAAACCCGCGCCAGCTTGTACGTTGAGCACGCCATCTTCAATCACAGCCGTGCGAATAATGATACAAGTGTCCATATTTTCACCACCAAAAGAAATATGGCCAATGCAGCCGCCATAAGGGCCGCGCGGTTGGCCTTCTAATTCATCAATAATCTGCATGGCGCGAATTTTGGGCGCACCCGATAATGTGCCTGCGGGGAATGTGGCAGCCAATAAATCCAAGGCATCCACGTCATCACGCAACGTGCCTTCCACTTGCGATACAATATGCATCACATGGGAATAGCGTTCAATCGCCATAGAATCGGTGACTTTGACTGAACCAAATTTGCTCACTCTACCCAAATCATTGCGCCCTAAGTCCACCAGCATCACGTGTTCCGCAAGCTCTTTGGTGTCTGCCAACAGCTCTTTTTCCAAAGCCAAATCTTCTGCTTTGGTTTTGCCGCGTGGGCGTGTGCCTGCAATAGGGCGAACAATGGCTTTATTGCCTTCTTTGCGCACCAAGGTTTCAGGCGATGAACCAATTAAGGTCACGCCCTGAATCGCCATATAAAATAAATATGGGGATGGATTGATATGGCGAATCGCACGATACAAAGCCAAAGGGTCAACATCCAGCGGTTTGCTAAAGCGTTGCGAGACCACCACCTGAAAAATATCGCCTGCCAGAATGTATTCTTTGGCAGTTTCTACCATGGTTTCGTATTCTTGCTGTGTGACATTGGATGGCGGAATGTCCAAGGCAAGTTCATCATTCATGTGCGGATGGAATGGTGTTGGTGCAGCGGTGTTAGCAAGTGTGCTTTCAATATCATCTAAAATCACATCCGCTTCCGCCTGCGAAGCTTCTAAAACGCACAAGTGCACAATGCCTTTGAGATTATCAAACACCACAAACCTATCCACCAACATATAAGCGGCGACAGCTTGATGCCCCGTTACTTTTTGCTCCACACCGGGTTCAAATCTATGGATAATATCGTAAGAAAAGTAGCCCACAGCACCGCCAGTAAATGGCAAATCATTATCGCTACCCACCACGTCATGGTTGATGACGGTGTTACGAATCCAAGTCAAAATATCGCCTGCGGCAAAGCGTTGTTCGCTGCCGTCACGATGCTGAATGATTAATCCATTTTCCTCTTCAATGGCAATTTGCGCAGGGTCAAAACCGATGATGCTGTAACGCCCCCAATGCTCGCCGCCCTCCGCGCTTTCAAATAGAAAGCAGTCATGATTTCCGCGCAGGCGCGCAAACAAAGATACAGGCGTATCACAATCGGCAGATAAAATGCGTTGGAACAGTTTCACAGCAAACCTCGAATCATAAGATGGGCGCATATTGACACAAAACAAAGCACATGGCTAAATGCGGCTCACTTTTGCTGGTGTGAAATTTGTCCATCAGGTAAAAATGGGGCCTTAGCTCAGCTGGGAGAGCGCCACACTGGCAGTGTGGAGGTCAGCGGTTCGATCCCGCTAGGCTCCACCATTCGAAAATTTTATATCGTCCAATAAAATCCATTAAACCTTGTGTTTAATGGATTTTTCTTGCCATGTTGTCTAATGTGGTCTTATACTATTTCTACAGATACACTTAAATTGACGGTATATTTGACGGTATAAAACATCATTGGATGACAATGGACAGAAATATACCGTCAAGGTTGGAGGTATATATGTTACCAGACGTGAAAATTCGAGCAGCAAAGGTGCCCGAGGGCAGGAAGCAATTAAAATTAACTGATGGAGAAGGGTTATATTTGCTTGTTTTGAAGTCAGGTAAGTATTGGCGCTTCGATTACCGCTATGCAGGCAAGCGTAAAACCTTAGCCATTGGAGTTTATCCTGATATGTCCGCCAAGCTTGCGAGAAAAGCTAAGACTCAAGCACGTGAGCTTTTAGCAGAGGGGATTGACCCTTCTCAAGTTAAGAAACAGGTGGAGGCTAGGAGAATAGCAGAATCTCATGCTTCCACTTTTGAGGGGGTTGCAAGGGAGTGGTTTGCTTCATATTCAAAGGATTTATCTGAGGCTTATGCAGCGAAAGTGATGACAAGCTTGGAGCAAAATGTGTTTCCTTGGCTAGGAGACTTGCCGATAAAGAGTATAAAAGCATCAATGGTATTGGATACGTTGAAACGCATTGCTGACCGGGGAGCAGAAGAAACGGCGAGGCGTGTTAAGGCTTTGTGTTCACAAATCTTTTGTTATGGCGTGATACATCATGAGCTTGAAATAGACCCAACAACAATGATTAAAGGCTTCTTAAAGCATAAGAAAAGAAGGCATTATGCATGTATTACAGAGCCAAAAAAGGCTGGGGAGTTGATGAGAGCCATTCAAGGGTTTGAAGGCACTTATGTTGTTAAAGCTGCTCTCATGCTCACCCCTTATGTCTTTTTAAGGCCTGGTGAAGTTAGGTACCTAGAGTGGAAGGAAATTGATCTTGAACACAAACAAATAAAAATAGCAGCAGAAAAAATGAAGATGAGGCAAGTACATATAGTACCACTATCGGATCAGGCTGTTGCTATTTTGAAAGATATTCAACCCCTTACAGGCAATGGGCGTTATGTGTTCCCTTCAATTCGCACGAACAAGCAACCAATCAGTAATAATACGATTAACGTGAGTTTGCGCCGTCTTGGTTATGACAAAAATACGATGACGGCTCATGGTTTTAGAGCAATGGCTTCAACTTTATTGCATGAGCTTGGGTTTAATTCTGATTTTATTGAAAGACAATTGGCACATAAAGAAGGCAATGCCATTAAGGAAGCGTATAATCACGCTAGACATCTACCAGAAAGGGTTAAAATGATGCAATCATGGGCAGATTATTTAGATAGTTTGCGCGATGGTGCTCAAGTTATACCCTTTTATTCAGTGCAGAATACCGCTTAAGTTGAGGTTCAATTTTTGCAATAAATTCAGCAAGTGTTGAGTCACAAGCGTTACAAATGTCATTGATTTCAAACAAGTCTAGCCGCCTTTCACCTAACTCATATTTACTAACATAAGTTTGAGGGCGACCGAGCTTTTGTGCCAACTGAACTTGTGTTAGTTGGCTTTCTTTTCTTAGCTCACGCAAGCATGTTTGCAAAAAGTCCTGTCGAGCACTCCACTTATCTCTATCCATGAAGTGGACAATAGATTACTGCTTGCAATACCCTATTATGGGGTATTATAGTGCGTGTTACTTTTTGCTCAAGATAGTGCGATCCGCCTGTTTTGAGATGCTACATTTCTAACCAAGAACTAGGGGAATTAAATTGATATTAAAACTTTTGAGAAAGTATTTGTTCATAACGCTTACAATTGCCATGACTATATTACACGTACAATACGCATCGGCAGCAACACCTGCTGTAGCTGCTGGCGCTGACTTTACAATAGCATTAAAAGCAGATGGAACACTTGTCGCATGGGGAGGCAATAGTTTTGGTCAGGCTACAGTGCCAACAGGTTTATCAGGTGTAACAGCGATTGCAGCGGG
>JALUWH010000173.1 GCA_027019685.1 Ghiorsea sp.
TTACCTTAAAGATGGTGCTACATGGCTCAATGAAGAAGCTTTAGAGATCTATGAAAAGTCCTACATCTCCTTAAATGCTAAGGATCGTCAAAGAGTGCTCATCTCTTTTTCTTCACATGAGTGGGGTGAATCTTACATTCATAAGATATTAACTTACACTATGGAAGAGTATCTCGGTGACCCCATCTATGGTGGCAATAAAAATGAGGCAGGTTGGAAGTTTTTAGCCCATGTTGGTGGAAAACCAAGCCCAAAAAAGGCTTATCTATGATCTATGATATCTGTATAGTAGGTAGCGGAGCGGGTGGTGCACCCATCGCCTATGAACTTGCAAATGCTGGTTACAAAGTAGTGGTACTTGAAAAAGGCAAATACTACAAAGAATCTGATATTGACAAAGACGAGATAGCTGTCTCGAGACGCGATAAATTTACACCACCTTTATGGGAGGAACAACATGTTATCAACGAACGAGATGCCACTGGTAAAATTACCCGTTATCTAGGAAGTGAATCTGGTTGGAGCTTTTGGAATGGCTCTTTGGTGGGTGGTTCATCAAACCTAATGAGTGGTTATTTCCACCGTATGAAACCAAAAGACTTTAAACTGTTCTCCACCTACGGTAAGATAAAGGGGGCAAATGTCGTTGACTGGGTGATAGACTACGAGGAGCTAGAGCCTTATTATGAAAAAGTAGAGAGGGTTGTGGGGGTGAGTGGTAAACTAACGACATACAAGTCACTAGAGCCACGAAGCACACAACAATTCCCCTACCCTAAACTCGCAGAGACACCCATAACAAAAGATTTTGATAAGGCATGTGATGCACTAGGTATTGAGTATTTTCCTACACCAAGGGCGATACTCTCTACCCCTGACAATGGTCGAAACTCTTGTGCTTACTCTAACTTCTGTGGCTCTTACGCTTGTGCAACAGGTGCGAAAGGGAGTGCAAGAGCATCACTTTTGCAACGATGTAATGCAAAGATAATCACAGAGGCTTTTGTCTATAAACTAGAGAGTGACGCTTCAAGGGTAACCAAGGCACATTACTATGACCAAGAGGAACAAACCCACACTATTGAAGCAAAGATATTTGTCCTCTCTGCACAAGCGATAGAGAGTTCAAGACTCCTTCTCAATTCTAAAAATAGCTATTTTCCAAAGGGACTAGCCAACTCAAGTGGGGAAGTGGGGAAAAACCTCATCTTCTCAGCGGGTGGCGTAGGAGAAGGACGACTTGATGTCAAGGAGCTAGAAGCAGGGCTTTTTTTTAACCGCTCTTTGAGTGAGTATGAGTTTGAAGTAGAGGGTAAAAAGTACAAGGGTGGTACGACAGACTTTCTTTATGAACATGCCAACATCATCACTAGAGCCATCAAAGAGTTTTATGATGATAAGGGCAACATCCTTTGGGGTGATGCACTTGCTAAAAAGATGCAAAAAAGCATTACAACTTCAAGGGTTTTAACCTTTGAGGTGTTCAACGACTGGTTGCCAACTGACTACTGTAATGTTACTATAGATAGCGAGGTAAAAGACAAGTATGGTGTCAATGTCGCAGCCATCAACCTCTACAGCCATCCGCACGACATTATGGTGGGCAAACATCTTGCAAAACAGGGTAAGAAAATCTTACAAGAGATGGGTGCAAGAGAGATCAGTGTGGGCATCAGCTCCGCACCACCACCAAACTTAGTTGCTGGTGGATGTAGGTTTGGAGATGACCCTAAAAGCTCTGTTTTAGACAGAGATTGTAAAGCCCATGATTTAGAAAATCTCTATGTGAGCGATGCATCCTTTATGCCCACAGGGGGAAGTGTCCCCTACACTTGGACCATCTATGCCAACTCATTTAGAGTTGCGGATGCTATAAA
>JALUWH010000174.1 GCA_027019685.1 Ghiorsea sp.
CCATCTGTTACCTTGCTTTCCTTTTGTCTGCTTCCACACCTGCTTGCACAAGATGCTGCTGCCAAACACATAATTGCCACAGCTTTTCTTGAGGACTAGCCTGCAAAAAAGCCACAACTGATACTTTCTCTCTACCCAACACTAAACCCAACGATTTAGCGTCCAGCTCCAACACCAACACTTTTGTCCGCAAAGACTTGCCGTCTTCACGCTTTGCCACTGCATCTTTCACCTGCCTAAGCAATGCATCACCTGCATCGCTAGCAAATAAAATCAGTAATGATTTTTTATCCCACATTTGATGCATCACTGCATCACGTCCAATCACAGCTTGTCGCTTCATACCCGACAACATCTGATTAAACCTTAGCCCAAGCATATCAGACAATCGCTGCTGTAAAACCTGCCATTGTGGCAACTGCGGCGAAAAGTCACGCCGCAACACTTGCAAGCGTTTGTCTGACATCTTACGCAAACAAACTTCTTCCAAGCAAAGATATACACCTCGCCCAGGAAGCTTTGCCGAAAAGTCAGGCCATATTTGTCCTTCATCATCTACAACCAAACGTAACAACATTTGCTTGTCCAATACCTTTCGGCAACAAAAACAAGTCCGCTGTGTTCGTTTACGCTCTTTCACGCGAGTAATTACTCTTTAAACCATCCGCATGCTTCACGCGCAGCAATAATTAGCGTATTCAAACGTTCTTCATCCACACCAGCTATGGGTTCAATTTCATCACTGGCTGCATCTGCCAAAGCATTTGCACTGACAATACCTTGCAATGTTAAAGCTTCTGCAATATCTGCACCCATGCCTTCAACATCCATCAAGGCAACCAAAGGTTCATCATCACCATCTTCCTGCAATGCAGAGTTAAGCAAGCTATTCCTTGCACGGTTCTGAATCTCCGTAGCCAACTCTTCTTCCAAGCCTTCAATAGCTGTTAATTCATCAATAGCACAGTAAGCAAGGTCTGATAAGGTCAAGAAACCTTCATTGATAAGCAACAATGAAAAGTCTTCATCAATATCCAAACCTGAAACAAATGCATCCTTAGCCGCTTGAACTTCATTTTCACGCTTCTGCTTCTCATCACCCAAGGTCATGATTTCAACAGTCCAGCCCGTCAATTCTGATGCCAAACGAACATTTTGACCACGGCGACCAATCGCAATTGCTAGTTGGTCTTCTGCCACAGCAACTTCAATGGAACCATTGTCTTCATCAACCAAGACACGCTCAACTTCTGCTGGTGCCAAGGCATTCACAACAAAAGCAGCTGGGTCTTCAGTCCACTCAATAATATCTACTTTCTCACCATGCAATTCATTTACAATAGCTTGCACGCGAGCGCCACGCATACCCACACATGCACCCACAGGGTCTACGCCAACATCTGTTGAAATCACTGCGATTTTACTACGTGCACCAGGATCACGTGAAATAGCCTGAATCGTTACCAAACCATCTTGAATTTCAGGCACTTCTTGCTCAAACAACTTCAGCACCATGCCTGCATCAGCACGTGACAAATAAATCAACGCACCTTTAGGCTGATTACGAACTTCGCGTAAATATGTGCGCACACGGTCACCTTGACGGAAAGATTCACGTGGCAACAAGTCTTCACGGTACATCACGCCTTCACCACGACCCAAGTCCACGTAAACGTTGCCGCGTTCAACACGTTTCACAATACCAACAACGATTTCACCAACACGTGGTTCATATTCGGCAACAACACGCGCACGTTCAGCTTCACGAATCTTTTGATTAATCACCTGTTTTGCTGTTTGTGCAGCAACACGGTCAAGCTGAATCGGCTCTAAGGGCTCACGAAATACAGAGCCTATCTCTGCAGACTCATCCAA
>JALUWH010000175.1 GCA_027019685.1 Ghiorsea sp.
CTGGGAGGTCTTGCCAATATTGGTAAGGCTGGAGAGCTAAAACAACGAATTTTATTCGTCTTGGGTATGTTGATTGTGTATCGTATTGGTGCACATATTCCTGTGCCAGGCATGGATGCACAGGTATTGGCGCAGTTCTTTGAACAAACATCCAATTCTCTTTTAGGTTTGTTTGATATGTTTTCAGGTGGGGCGCTGTCGCGTCTAACCATTTTTGCACTGGGCATTATGCCGTATATTTCGGCGTCGATTATTATGCAGTTGCTGCAAGTGGTTTCTCCTAAGCTTGAACAGTTGAAAAAAGAAGGTGAGGCTGGGCGACGTAAAATCACTCAGTACACCCGTTATGGCACCGTATTTTTAGCAGTGTTTCAGGCAATAGGTATGTCTATTGGTCTAGAATCGTTTTCAGTTGGTGGTCGTCCTGTGGTCATTGACCCAGGCATGGACTTTAGAATTATTACAGTAATCACATTAGTATCGGGTACAATCTTTTTGATGTGGCTTGGTGAGCAAATTACTGAGCGTGGTATCGGCAATGGTATTTCTTTGATTATCTTTGCTGGTATCGTTGCAGGTCTACCAAGGGCAATTGGTAGTACGTTGGAGTTGGCACGAACAGGTGAGTTCCAGCCACTAGCAGTGTTAGGTATTTTGATTATGGTACTGGTAGTGACCTATTTGGTGGTTTGGTTTGAGCGTGCGCAACGTCGAATTCCTGTGCAATACGCAAAACGCCAAGTCGGAAATAAAATGTTTGGTGGTCAATCTTCATTTTTACCATTGAAAATTAATACGGCGGGTGTGATTCCTCCTATTTTTGCTTCAAGTTTGATTCTGTTGCCTGCTACATTTGCTCAGTTTACCAAAGATTCACCGAACTTTGAGTGGATCGGAGATATAGCTGCGTTAATGGCTCCAGGTCAGTGGTTATATTTGTTGATGTTTAGTGGGCTAGTAGGCTTCTTCTGTTTCTTTTACACAGCTATTGTCTTTAACCCTAAAGACACTGCAGATAACTTGAAAAAAGCAGGCGGTTTTGTTCCTGGTATACGTCCTGGTCAAAATACGGCAAAGTATATTGATTCCGTTTTAACGCGCATTACTGTTGTTGGTGCTATTTATGTTACACTGGTTTGTTTGTTGCCAGAGGCTTTGATTAGTCTTTATGGCGTACCATTTTATTTTGGTGGAACAAGCTTATTGATTATCGTGGTTGTAACTATGGATACTATGGCGCAAATTCAGTCTCATTTGATGAGTAGTCAATATGAGAGTATGATGAAGCAAGCTAAGTTGAAGCGTCGCTAATGAATATTATTTTGTTTGGTCCTCCTGGTGTTGGAAAAGGAACGCAGGGTGTTAAGCTAGCTGAACAATTTGGAATTGTTCACTTGGCTATGGGTGATTTGCTTAGATCTGCAGTTGCAGAGAAAACAGAGCTTGGATTAAAAGCAAAATCTTTTATGGATGCAGGTAAGTTAGTGACTGATGATTTGGTCATCGGTCTTATTGAAGCGCGTATTGTTGCAGATGATGCTGCCAACGGTTTTTTACTGGATGGTTTTCCACGTAA
Organism: Ghiorsea sp.; assembly: GCA_027019685.1. GTDB lineage: Bacteria > Pseudomonadota > Zetaproteobacteria > Mariprofundales > Mariprofundaceae > Ghiorsea. The sequence continues at coordinate 1,577 of JALUWH010000175.1, forward strand.
TGTTGAACAAGCTAAGGCTTTGAATGAAATGCTGGCTCAGCATGGCTTAAAAATCGACCATATTATTTTCATGGATGCTTCAAAAGACGCACTTTTGCAACGTTTAACAGGTCGTCTAACATGTAGTGCTTGCGGTTTTGGATTTCATCGGCATTATTCGCCACCCAAAATTGAGGGGCAATGTGATAAGTGTGGAGGTTCTCTTTATCAGAGGGCGGATGACACTGAAGAAGTAATTTCACAGCGTCTTGAAGTTTATGCAGAACAAACATCGCCGTTGCTGGATTTTTACGGTGATGATGAAGTGTTTAGTAAGGTGGATGCCGAAGCTGGCATGGATGAAGTTTATGCTTCTCTAGAGCGAGTGGTTAAAGGATAACATGGCTAAAGAAGATATTATTGAGATGGCTGGTGAGGTGGTTGAAAAGCTGCCAAACGCAATGTTCAAGGTTAAGCTTGAAAATGGCCATGAGGTTTTGTGTACGATTTCTGGAAAGATGCGTAAGTATTATATTCGTATTTTGCCAGGTGACAAAGTTAAGGTAGATATTTCACCTTATGATTTGAGTCGCGGTCGCATTAGCTACCGTGAAAAATAACCGCAGCTTTATGCTGTGGGTGAAGATGGAGGGCGTACTGTGAAAGTTCGTGCGTCTGTAAAGAAAATGTGTATGAAGTGTCAAGTGATTCGACGCAAAGGCGTGGTTCGCATTATATGTGAAAACCCACGTCATAAGCAGCGTCAGGGTTAATTATGACTCTTGCAAAGAAGGTGGCATAAATGGCTCGTATTGCTGGTGTAAATATACCAACACAAAAACGCGTTGTAGTTTCGTTAACTTACATCTTTGGTGTAGGTGCGTCTCGCGCGTTAGAAATTTTAGAAAAGTTAAACATTGACCCTGATACTCGAGTTAATGCATTAACTGACGAACAGGTTGATAATATTCGTAATTTGTTAAATGCAGATTATAAGATTGAAGGTGATTTACGCCGTGAAGTCTTGATGAATATTAAACGTCTAACAGACTTGGGTTGCTACCGTGGCTTACGTCATCGTAAAGGTCTACCTGTTCGCGGACAGAAAAGTAAAACAAATGCACGTACACGCAAAGGTCCTCGTAGGGCAGTTGCGGGTAAGAAGAAGTAAGGTCGGGTTGAATAATGGCTAAACCAAAAAGCACTAAGAAGCGCGTTCGCAAGAATATTGCTAACGCTGTAGCACACATTAAAGCTTCTTTTAATAATACAATTATCACGTTTACTGATGATTCAGGCAATACGATTAGCTGGGCAACCAGTGGTGGTGCAGGATTTAAAGGTTCACGTAAAAGTACACCGTTCGCGGCTCAAGTTGCAGCTGAAGAAGCGGCAGTTAAAGCTATGGATCATGGTGTGAAAAATGTTTCAGTATTGGTGAAGGGTCCGGGTTCTGGTCGTGAATCTGCTATGCGTGCGATTGCAGCTGCAGGTTTAAACGTAACATCTATTCGTGATGTTACGCCAATTCCACACAACGGTTGTCGTCCGCCGAAACGTCGTCGGGTTTAGGAGTAGTATAACATGGCTCGTTATTTAGAAGCGAAGTGTCGTCTTTGCCGCCGTGAAGGTGAAAAACTTTTCTTGAAAGGAATTAAATGTCATTCGGCTAAATGCCCAATGGAAGAACGTCCTTTCCCTCCTGGTATGCACGGTCAAGGCCGTCGCGTAAAAGTATCCAACTATGGCGTACAATTGCGTGAAAAACAAAAAGTTAAGCGTATTTATGGTTTGCAAGAAAAACAATTTTTGCGTTATTATAAAGATGCGGATAAAATGACTGGTATTACAGGCACTACATTGTTGCAGCTTTTAGAAAGCCGTTTGGATAATGTGGTTTACCGTATGGGTTTTGCATCTTCACGTACTGAAGCACGTCAAGTGGTTCGTCATAAGCAAATACAAGTCAATGGTGCTATTTTGAATATCCCATCTTATCGTGTTAAAGCAGGTGATCGTATCTCTTTGGTTGACGCAGCTAAAGAACATTTACGTGTGACTGCCGCAGCTGATGCTGCGGGTCAAAAAGGTTTACCTGAGTGGTTGGATGTTGATTTACAACAACGCCAAGGTGTTTTCCGTGAATTGCCAGTTCGTGATCAGTTGGATGCGGGTATTCGCGAACAACTTATTGTTGAACTGTATTCTAAATAAGGTTTTGAGGTTTAAACAGTATGGAACTTATTAATCCGCGTTCTATTTCCATTGAAGAGATGGTTGCAGGTCGTTCCGCCAAAATCGTATTTGAACCTCTTGAACGTGGTTTTGGTACAACAATTGGTAACGGTCTTCGCAGAATGTTGTTGTCATCATTACCTGGTGCAGCAATAACATCTGTTTCTTTTGATGGTGTAATGCACGAGTTTGACTCTATCAGTGGTGTTCGTGAAGACGTAGTCGACATGATTTTGACATTGAAAGATCTTGATGTTCATATGACTGGGGATGTTGCTGAAACATTAAGTCTTGATGTTTCAGGCCCTGCTGTGGTTACTGCTGCAGATATTCAATGTCCAGCAGGTGTAAGCGTTCTGAATCCTGAGTTGGTCATTGCTCATCTTAATGACGATGGAAAGATTAAAGCTGAGTTTATCGTTGAAAAAGGTCGCGGTTATGATCCTGCTCAAGATAGAGAAGAGGATGATAGGCCAAAAGGCTTCCTTTTGATTGATGCGTCTTATTCGCCTATCCGTCGTGTGGCTATGCGTGTTGAAAATGCGCGCGTTAGTAAGAAGACAAACTATGATAAGTTGATCATGGAAGTTGATACTGACGGTTCTATTGAGCCTCAAGAAGCTATTAGTGCCGCAGCAGCAATGTTGCAAGCACAATTAAATGTGTTTGTTGATTTTGACGTAGTTGAAGATGACACTGCAGCAGAAGATGAAGGTGATAATGTTGCAGATTTATTGAGTCAGCCTATTGATCACTTAGACCTTTCTGTTCGTTCAATGAATTGTTTAAAAAGTGATAATGTATTTTATGTGGGTGACCTTGTTCAGCGTACTGAGCAAGAGATGTTGCGCACACCAAACTTTGGCCGTAAGTCATTGACTGAGATTAAATTGGTTCTTGATAGCATGGGTCTTGAGTTGGGTATGGAACTTGATGGTTGGACTTCAGAGTCTGCTGTTGAGACAGTTGAAGAGAGTTAAAGAGGAATTACACGATGAGACATCGCAAACATCGCACATCGCTGGGTCTTGTATCAGGACACCGTCGTGCATTATTAGCAAACTTAGCAACAGCTTTGTTGGAACATGGTAAAATCGAAACTACACAAGCCAAAGCTCGTGCAGTTCAACCGTATGTTGAGAAGTTGATTACACTTGGTAAAAAAGGTGACTTACACTCACGTCGTCAAGCCTTGTCAAAATTACGTTATCGCCCAATTGTTGACCATTTATTTGGTGATGTAGCTGAGGCATTCAAAGAGCGTCCAGGTGGTTATACACGTATTATCAAAACACGCATTCGTGTTGGTGATGCGGCTCCAATGGCGCTGATTGAATTGGTTGAAAATGTTAAGGCAGATAGGGCTGAGTTGGTTGACGAAGCTGCATAGCCAAATAGCTAAATGATTTAAAAAGCTCTGCACTTGCGGAGCTTTTTTTTTGGGCTAAACTAACCTTAACTATAGATAGGAGTTTTTATGAAAAGGAATAGTTTGATATATATGGCAGTTGCTTCATCCGTGTTTACGGCAACGGTAGTCTCTGCTACAGAGTTTCGTTCTTCAACGGTTCGTGCTCTGGGTATGGGTGGATCAAATGTTGCGTCGACTACCGGTGTTGATGCAACATATTGGAACCCTGCAGCGTATGGTTTTTTTGGTGAGAATGATGATTCGGCAGAGGCTAAATCTGTGGATAATAATCGTTTGAGTGAAAAGGCTTGGGGTATGGATTTAGGTCTTGATGCTGGCGGCAAGATTTTTGGTCCCTTAGATAAGAACACAACAATTTTAAAGTCTTTAGTGGCTCCATCAAGTATCCAAACGACAAACCTTACGGGTTCCAGTGTCGGTCAAACGGTTGCAAAAGTTGCAGCCTTTTCTGATGGTATATCTTCTTTAGATCCCTCGCCTATGGGTGTTGGTGCGTTTGCAGATGCGGGTACTGGGGTAAGAATTGGTAGTTACGGGGTTAATGTTAGAGGTACATTAGATATTGGTGGCACAGTGGTTTTGGATAACCAAAATGCTAAATTAGATGTTTTTAATGCATTGTTGGGAGGTACTGTACCAGGTGGTACTCCATCTACAGTGCCCGTATCACCTACATTATACTTTACTGATGCGCAAAGGCAGTCAATGTACCAAGGTTTGACATCTGCAGCTGGAGGCTTGACGGGTCCAGAAGCTGTTGCAGTAATCACATCTTACGAAACTACGTTAAATGCAAATAACCCAACGAATATTCAGCCTCAAGATGCTGCGAATAATTTGGTGACTGCAGCAACTGCGCCTGGAGATATCACTAAAAATACTACAAAGTGGGCATTGCGTGGTGCTTTGGTAAAAGAAGTTGGTGTTACATATGGTCATGCGATTAATGATCGTTTAAGTATTGGTGGTGTATTGAAATATATGCAAGCAGAGTTGTTTGATTATCAAACTGATATTCTTGCTACATCGGGCAATACTGCCACCTCAAATAATGGCGCTACTGAAACGTCAACGGGTTTTGGATTGGATTTGGGTGTGATGTATAGGATGCCATCCTACCAATTCGGTTTGAGCGTACGTAATATCAATGCGCCATCGTTTACCTATTCGGCTACAGGTTATACATATAAGATGGATCCTCAGGCCAAGGTTGGGGCAGCGTGGATGCCATCACCAGACTTTACCTTAGAACTTGGTTATGATGTAACTAAAAATAAAGGTGTAATTGAGACAGATGAGTCACAGTATGTGAACTTTGGATTTGAATGGGATGCATGGCAGATTGTTGCGCTTCGCGCAGGTGCATATCAAAACTTAGCTCAGTCAGATATCGGATTAGTAACAACTGCAGGATTAGGGTTGAATCTATGGGCTGTGCGATTGGATATAGCGGGGGCGATTTCCTCTAATAAGGTTGCCTTTGAGGGCAAAGATGTGCCTGCTTATGCAATGGCTTCACTTGCGTTATCTTCTGATTTCTAAATCACTTTTAATGCAGTAATGGTTGTGATGAAGGGGTGTGGAAGCGCTCCTTCTTTATTGATGAATTTTAAATGATTGTTTTTTCATATTCTTTCTGTTAGAAATCGCCGCGCTTGGAGTGGGTGTCATCTTGTGAGGGTAGTCACATGTTAAGTAATGTTGCTGAACAAAAGGTTCAGGTTCGTTCTTTGTTGCTCTGGCAAGCGACGGTAGTGATAATGGTTGCCACGATTGTTTTTGTACTGTTTTCAGGTTCGTTGGCGGTTCTTTTCGGGGGGCTTTTAACGATGTTGTCCACTTGGCATGTTTACAAAAGTGTATGTAAACCAGGTGTTGATAGGGTGCAGCTACTTAAGTTGGCGGGAATTAGATTTATTTTGTTTTTGCTGGCTTTGGTTATAGGGATTTATTTCTTTGGATTGCAGCCAGTGACATTGATTGCAGGTGTGGTATCTGCCTATCTTGCCATGTATATTAGTAGCTTGATAATGAGTTTTAAGAAAATGAAGGGAGATGGTCTTGGCTGAACACGGACATGTTGAACAGGGGCAAATGGTAGGGCATGCTGAAGAGCATGGTGCGACCATTGCAGATCACTTAGAATATTGGACTTATAAGTTTGATGATAGCAATCCATTTATGCAAATTCATGTGGACACTATGATTATGACGAGTGTCATTGCGCTATCTTTGATTGGTTTTGCACTTTGGTTGCGTGGAAGAATTACGGAAGGTGCACCGACTGGCGCGCAAAACTTCATTGAAACTATTGTCGATTTCATTAATGAGACGGTTGATAACAACTTTGCTGTGCATAATCCTTGGATGGCACCTTTGGCGTTTACAATCTTTGTATTTATTTTTCTGTGTAATACCATCGACATTTTACCAGCGTATTTACTTGGTCATATAGCGCACTCTTTTGGTGCGCCTGCGTTCCGCCCTGTGCCGACCAACGATTTGAATCTACCTTTGGCTATGGCGCTTTCTGTATTTGCAATGACCATCTATTACGAGCTTAAGCTTAAGCCTATGCATTTCTTGAAAGATATGGTGAATGAGCCGTTTACAAGCTTGGTTCCGATGTGGGCGAAACCTATCGTTATGCCTATTAATCTTGTTTTGAAAATTGTGGAAGAGGTTGCTAAGCCTTTGAGCCTTTCTTTCCGTTTGTTTGGTAACATGTTTGCGGGTGAGGTTATATTCTTGCTCATTGCATTCTTGTTGTTTGCAGACTCGGTTGATGGCTTGATGAGTGTGGGCGGCATCATAGCTGAAATATTAGGTTTTGTGATTGCTTTGGGCTGGTCATTCTTCCATATGTTTATTGGCTTGCTTCAAGCCTTTATCTTCATGACTCTTACGGTGGTGTATCTATCGATGACGCATCAGCCAGTAGAGCACTAATCGCAAAGCGATGTATTTTAAAAAAAGTAGTAAAACTAAGGAGTAGTAAAAATGGATGCAACAGTAATCATCACCGCTGCGACAGCAATTTCTGTCGGTATAATTTTGGCAGCTGCAGGCTTAGGCTCTGCAATTGCTTGGGGCTTGATCTGCGCTAAAACTATGGAAGGTATTTCTCGTCAACCAGAAATGCGCTCAACATTGGTGTTTAACATGTTTATTTTCGCAGGTTTGATGGAATCTTTCCCGTTTATTATTATGGCATTCGCACTATGGTTCGTATTTGCTAACCCATTCTTGGGCTAATTCGCGAATATTAAGAACTTTAAAGGGGTAAAGAAATGAGTGTAGACTTAACATTAGTTGGACAGATGATCGTTTTCTTAACGATGGTAGTTTTGTTGGGTAAACTTCTTTATCAACCTTTGAATGATGCGATGGCAGCTAGAACGCAAAAGATTGAAGAAGGTCTTGCGGCGGCAGAAGCTGGTAAAAATGCACAAGCGGATGCGGAAGCGGAAGTGAAAGCAAAAATCGAGGAAGCTAAGCAAACGGCACAAGAAATTGTATCTGGCGCTGAGCGTCGCGCATTAGAGGTTTCAGAAGAAGCTGTTAATAAAGCGCGTCACGATGCAGAGCTTATTATTCAAAGTGCGAAAGAAGAAGCGGAAGCGGAAGCAGGCCGTGTACGTCTAGGTTTGCAAAAAGAAGTGGTTTCTTTGGCTGTTTTGGCAGCTGAGAAGATTGTTGAAGCAGAGCTTGATGAAGGTAAACACGCAGTGTTGATTGAAAAGGTCATTGCTGAAGGTGTGTCCGCATGAGTACGGAAAGATCAATAGCTAGTCGTTATGCGGCGGCTTTGTTTGAGTTGCATCAGGAAGGTATCGATGTAGCGGAAGACTTGGGCAAGGTTGCACAAGTCGCTGAAAATGAAGACGCGCAAGCACTATTGATAAACTCACAAATTGCAGCCGAAGACCGTGCTAAAGCGGTGTTAAAGGCTGCGTCTGTGAAAGATGAGTATGTGCTTCGTTTGTTGGTCATGTTGTGTTCGCGTAATAAAACGGTGTTGTTGGTTTTGATCAATGAGATGCTTGATAAGTTAATGCGTGAAGAGAAATCACAGGTAATGGTTGATGTAACTGTTGCTAAGGATTTAAAAGCAGACCTTTTAGGCAAACTAAAAGAATCAATCAGTGCTAGTTTGGGTAAGGCGGTCGAGTTAAATGTTAAGACCGATGCTTCGATTTTGGGTGGCTTGATTCTAAATATTGGCGACCGCCAAATTGATCACTCTGTACGTGGCCGTATAAATGGCTTAAAGCGTGCATTGTCGGTTTGATTAGATACAGAGGATATTGAGATTATGAAACTTGATACAGCAGAAATTAGTTCTATTATTAAAGAGCAAATCAAGGGTTTTGAAGCCAGTGCAAATGATGCAAACGTTGGACGTTTGATTTCAGTTGGCGATGGTGTTGCTTTGGTTCATGGCTTAGGCGCAGCAATGGCTGGTGAAATGCTTGAGTTTCCAGGTGATACACTAGGCATGGTGCTTAACCTTGAGCAAGATAGTGTTGGTGTAATCATATTTGGTGAATATACACATCTAGCAGAAGGTGATGAAGTAAAATGTACGGGTCGTATTTTTGAAGTACCTGTAGGGCATGGTCTTAAAGGCCGTGTGCTTAATGCTTTGGGTCAGCCTATTGATGGAAAAGGCGCAGTTGAGAATGATGGTTTTGATGCTGTTGAGAAGATTGCACCAGGCGTAATTGAACGTAAATCTGTTGATCAGCCTTTACAAACAGGTATTAAAGCAATTGACTCTATGGTTCCTGTTGGTCGTGGTCAGCGTGAGTTGATTATTGGTGACCGTCAAACTGGTAAAACTGCAATTGCAATTGATACAATTATTAACCAAAAAGACACCGGCGTGACTTGCGTGTATGTGGCTATTGGACAAAAAGCTTCTACAGTAGCTAACGTTGTTCGTACATTGAAAGAACATGATGCTTTGGATCATACTATTATTGTATCAGCAAGTGCTTCTGAAGCAGCAGCATTGCAATACATTGCACCTTACTCGGGTTGCACAATGGGTGAATACTTCCGTGATCGTGGTGAAGATGCACTTATTATTTATGATGATCTTACAAAACAGGCTTGGGCTTATCGTCAGATTTCTTTAATCTTGCGTCGTCCTCCAGGTCGTGAAGCTTATCCTGGTGATGTGTTCTACATTCATTCACGTTTGCTTGAACGCGCTTCTCGTGTTGATGAGACTTATGTTGAAAAATTTACCAATGGTGAAGTAAAAGGTAAAACAGGTTCTTTGACCTCATTGCCAATCATTGAGACACAAGAGGGTGATGTTTCTGCATTCGTACCTACCAACGTAATTTCTATTACAGATGGTCAAATTTTCTTGGAAACATCAATGTTTAACTCAGGTCAGCGCCCTGCAATTAACGCAGGTCTTTCTGTGTCACGTGTTGGTGGTGCTGCACAAACCAAAGCTATGAAAAAAGTAGGCGGTGGTTTGCGTCTTGACTTGGCTCAATACCGTGAACTGGCGGCATTTGCTCAGTTTGCTTCTGATCTTGATGAAGCAACACGTGCTCAAATCGAACGTGGTAAACGTGGTGTTGAAGTTTTGAAACAAGACGAAAATACACCGCAGTCTGTTGCAGAAATGA
>JALUWH010000176.1 GCA_027019685.1 Ghiorsea sp.
TGCACATTCATTAAGCTTACCATATTATTTTTTCGGTTTTTGTAACAACAAAATTAAACGCACCTGTGCAACAGGAACTTTTAACTGATCTGCAATCGCTTGTTCACCCAAACCTTCGCGGCTTAAACGCATAATTTTGGCTGCATCCATCGTTTTACCTTTTTCTTTTTGAGCCTCAGTAGTCATCGTTTTTTCTTCATTAGGCTGCACCACTTCCTTTGCAGTAGGAGAATGTCGCACCTGCACCTTATCTTGCTTAGCTTGGCGTTGTTGTAATATTTCAGCAGTGCTTTTCATGGAAGCTTTCTCGGTTGATTCTTTCATATCCAAACTATGCATGACTTGATCAAGCAACTGTGTCGCAGCCTTTAAATCTTCAGAAGCATCTTTAAGCATACGTTCAACTTTTTTACGTTGTGCTGATTGCTGAAACCACATCACCCACAACCCTGTAATCGCCATCACCATCAAAGCATCTAAAGCAAGGTTAAATACATCACTTCCCATTACGCACCCCCTTCGGCGGTAAGGTTTAAATGCCCTCGCAAACGCATCACCATTTGACTATGTACTTGTGACACACGCGATTCAGTCAACCCCAATACCAAGGCAACCTCTTTCATGGTAAGCTCTTCATAATAATATAAACTTAGTAAAATCGCCTCACGTTTGGGCAGTTGTTCAATGGCATCCGCAAGTTTATCCACGAATTGAGCAATTGCTGTTTGATGTTCAGGGCTTTGCCCACTATCGCCAGCGATTATATCCAAGACATGCAAATCATCGTCATCACCACGAACAGATGGTAAATCATCAAAATACACCACCGACATGGAGCGCACCTGATCCAACTTTTGTCTATAGGTATCAATATCCATCTCAAGAAATTCAGCAATTTCTTTTTCTTCAGCGGGGCGACCATAGCGTTGCTCTAACTCTTGAAATGCCCCTTGCAATGACTTGGATGTGTCACGCAAGCCTCGTGGCATCCAATCAAAGGTGCGCAAATAATCAATCATCGCACCACGCACACGGTAAGCAGCAAAGGTCTTAAACAACACCTCTTTACTAACATCAAAACGTTGCGCACCATCCAATAGCCCTAAAACACCAGCATCAATCATATCATCCAGCTCAATCGATGCAGGTGTTCGCCTCATCAATTGGTCTGCATGATAACGAATCATGGGCAAGTACTCCTGCAATAAAGCTTCAGGGTTACCCAGATTGCTATTGGCTTCGTATGTTGAAGCTGCTGTCACTGAATATGTCCTTTTTGTTGATTGCCTTTGGGTAGAATATCATTCAACCAAGCCAACAAGAAACCAATCCAACCACCACCAATAGCAAGTACACCCATACGATACAAACAATCACTAAAGCTAATGTCATTAAACATACATACAGCAAAAGCTAGACCTGCACCTGCTAAAGCACCTGAAATTGTTGATTGTGATAATGTCATGATGATTTCTCCTTTGCATTGGCATCAACATTCATGCCTTCATTTAAACTATGTTCCCAAAAGAATTGTAAGCCACCATTGCGCGTCATATCCCGCTCTCTAGCTAATATATTGGTAAGCACCATATCCAAGGTCTGACGCATCACTGGTGCATCTTGCGCACTCAAAAGCTTTTGCCCTTGTACGGCTTCACGCACATCAGGCGAATGAGGTAAGTTGCCCACATAATCCAAATGCACATCCAAATAACGATCTGCAACGGATAACAAACGCTTAAATGCGACTTGTGCATCAAAAACTTCTGCTTGATTGACTGCCACCATAAAACGACGCATATTTCTTTGTCGTGATAACACTTTGATTAAGGCATAGGCATCGGTTAATGAGGTTGGGTCTGGG
>JALUWH010000177.1 GCA_027019685.1 Ghiorsea sp.
CCAAATCTAATACAAGTTTTTCTGTTTGCTCAAAATGCGTTTTGTCCAAACTGATGATGATATCCACATCAATCGTGCCACGAACTGCACCATGCAAGGCCACAGCATAGCCGCCCACCAAAGCGTAGGGGATATTGGCTTGTTGAAATGCTTGGGTGATACGCAATAAGAACATAAGTCGAGTTGTAACCGATTTGGCTTAAAAAGTGAATGTTTATATACTTTGGATGAGTTTTTCTTTTTCACGCTTGGATAAGCTTTTGATGCGCAATTCTTCTTTGAGGGCATCAGAATGGCTGCCAATGGTTTGTTGATAAACCAATTCAAGCGGTGCTTTGCCGCGCAAAAACTTCGCACCTTTCCCCGCTTGATGTTCAGCGAAGCGACGAGAAATGTCTGTGGTGATGCCTGTGTAGAGTTTATCACCTTTGCAGCGAACGATATAAAGATGCCATATTTGTTTATTCATGCGTGATTGTCATCTCTGTAACAGCTACCATCCAATGTTTTTACGAAGTTGGGAATAAGTGTATTGAAGCATACGCTTTTCGGATTTATGAAACAAATATTTTGAATGATTCTTGAAAGGGTGATGATCAAGGTTTAGCTTAGGAAGCTGTCGGATTCAAAAAAACATACAGGGGTGGATATGATTGAAGGCAGAACGGAATCCCGTTTTCTTCTGTTGCGGCAGCAGGTTTATACGCTATTGGAAGGCGAAAAGACGCTTGCTAGCCGTTTGTTTAATGGTTTTATTCTGCTGTTGATTGTGGTTAATGTTGTAGCCATTGTCTTGGAATCTGTTGAGTCCATTTACGCAGCTCATCATTTATTATTTGATCGCTTTGAAACTTTTTCGGTATTGGTATTTACGTTGGAGTATATACTCAGGTGGTGGGTTTGTGTCGAAGATACGCGCTATTACCATGCGGTGAAAGGTCGCCTCATCTATATGGTTACGTTTATGGCGATTATCGATTTGGTAGCGATTTTGCCCTTTTATTTATCCATGTTTACCACGCTTGATACCCGCTTTTTGCGGGTGCTTCGTTTGTTGCGTATTTTTAAGCTGACACGTCATTTGCATTCGCTTGAAATACTTATTCAAGTGATTCGGCAAGAAGGTTCAGTATTGGCATCTGCCATGTTTATTTTATTAGTATTAATGATTGTGGCATCAGGTGGTATGTATGTGATGGAGCATGATGCACAACCCGAGGTATTTGGAAGTATTCCACATGCGATGTGGTGGGCAGCGGTAACACTCACCACAGTAGGCTATGGTGATATTGTACCCATCACTTATGGCGGCAAGCTCTTTGCTGGATTGATTACGGTTCTGGGGGTGGGCATGGCTGCTTTGCCAGCAGGTATTGTGGCAGCTGGTTTGACAAGAGAATTGCAAAAACGTCGGGAAATTTTCCAGACCAGTGTGCGTGAAGCATTGGAGGATGGTTTTATTTCTCCTGAAGAGCAATTGCAATTAGAAAATATTCGTAAACATTTGGGAATTGATCAAGATGATGCGCAGGCGGTAACACGTGCAGAATTTTCACTGATCTGCCAATTAGAAGGTAGTCGATGCCCACATTGTGGGGAAAAGCTTATAGGCTCTTCGGATGATGAGTCGCATAGTGACCATCAAAAAGCTTGAGATATTTCATGGGTATGACAATTATAGTTCGCGGATAAGTGTATTGGTATCCGTATGTTCAAAGGTTTTGCTGTAAATATCTAGGGGCTGACACCTGACTTTTAAAAAGTTAAGGTGATCAGATGTACATAAAGCATTGTAAACTAAGCAGAAATAAGCAGTTAGAACTTATGAAATACTTTGTTGCAGGTTCAACAGCTCGAGTCG
>JALUWH010000178.1 GCA_027019685.1 Ghiorsea sp.
AATAAGCTTCTCTTTTTCAGCACTATCCATGATATAGAAAGTTGTTATCCAAACTGCACATACGATGGTAAATGCAATCGTACGCTTAATACACAATACGCTGTTAAAATTATCACATTGAAAAACACTGCTTCTTTTCAGTATCACCATGCAAAGGCATATATACGCGATAGTCCAAGCAAACGAATAAGCAAAAAACCAGACTGGTTGTATGTTGCGGGATAGCATAAACCACCCTAATACGCTGCACGCTATGCCGATGAGCAACGGAATCACCGCAACCATAAACACGACTAACCTACGCCAAAGGATTTTCTCCAAGTGGCCTACTAACGTACAAACAACAGATACCAGCAATAATGCAGTAGCAAGACTTTCAATCCATAACAGCAAAAAGCCCAGACAATCTAAATAACCATGCTCATAAGGAAAAGGTGTTACAGACATATAATCCCCTCATTGCAAGTATGATAGTACAAATATTTCACAATCACCTCTTATTTGATTTGCCCTGCATAACCTCACCCCAAGCTTGCAAGTAAATAAATTGTTAAAACTGTGCAACATCCTCATCCAACCGAGATAGATTGTTGCCCTGAAGCCTAAGATACTGGATTCGATGGCGTGGATTATTGATCTTTTCTCAATCAAACCATATACCCAAAACTGGGTATATGGCTGGGTAATTTTGCATATAACCTTTTGGCATACGAGTGAGGAATAACTATGAAATTATCGAAATCAATCATGATTGCTTTTATGGTATTGTGTATTTCAGGCGTTGCAAATGCACAGGTAATTCGCCCTGGTGTTACCTATCACGGTGGCGACCAACTGGAATTACCTGGTTCAGGAGCCAACTTTATAGTGCCAAAAGGCTGGACTGGTGAGTATAACCAACAGGAAAAACAATTCGATATGACCTCTGAAAATGGCAGCATCACTGTTGGATATGATGGTAAATCATATGCTGAAACTCTCGCTGATGCACAGAAACCTACCACAACATCAGAAGGCGTTGTGATGACTCCAATCCTAAACAAAGCGAAGAAAATCAACGGAAAACTCGAGAATATACTATTACCTTACACTGGAAAACTGCTGGGTTTTATGGATGTAAGTGCCGCTGCGTGGATTATAAAAATGCCATCGGGAAAAGCATTAACCATTAGCTCCAGTGGTCTAGGCAATAATTTAGATGGATTTGCTGCCCAAATTGGATTGGTGGCACCAAGCCTAAAATTCACTCAACAAAAGAATTCTACTCCAAATCGTAGCTCACTTAAAAATAAACTCGCATTAATTCCAGGAAATCCCGACTGGAGAACTGCCCTAAAAGGTAAAAAATACTATTATATCAAAGGAAATGGGTACGGAGGCTTTTATAGAAGAACAATCATACTATGTGAAGATGGTACATTCTGGGATAGTTCCGCTCATTCAACTTATAGCACTGGTGGTGCAGGAACACTTTCATACAATTCTCAAAACCCCGATAATGAAGGAAGATGGGTTGCATACAACACGAAAGAAAAATATAAAGACGGTACCACAAAAGGAACGTTGATTTTAAACTATTTCAATGGTTCACAGAGTAAATATGTATTAGGATCTGACTCTGGCGGTGTACTTTTCAATCAAATCTTTTATGGTTTTAAAGGCAATGTATCTGGTAGCTGCTTAGATTAGTTTTCTTCTAGAATTTAATAGTATCAACTTTCCTTACCACAAGTTTTCATATCTTTTATCAATATTTCTAATTCGTTCCGCTTTTTTACATTATCATTGTGGAATATATGCCATCGCCCTGTTTGGGAATTGAAGTAAATCGTACTTCCATCAATATCT
>JALUWH010000179.1 GCA_027019685.1 Ghiorsea sp.
TGGAGCAATATGATTTATCGTACACTAATGATACGCTTTACTTGAATGGTCGTCGTTATTTTGTGGTGGATAATGATGTGTGTGACTAAGGCTATAGCTGGGCTTTGACCACAAAGCGATAGGGCAAAAGCGCATCTTCTTTTGCATAGTCCACGCCGATTCGTGGTGTGACTTCGATACAATCCTCGGGCACATCAATGGATTTATCTTCTAACCAAATCTGATTGCCTTGTAATGATTGGGCATTGAAGGTTTGGTTGATGCCCATTGCCATAGATAATTTGCCTGGGCCATTGAGTAGTTGGTGGTGGTATTGTTTGGCGTTTCGCCTTTGCAGCATGGTGTCCAATCCAGCATAAGGTTGGATGGCTCGAATTAATACGGCATGAGGAATATCTTGTTCGTTGGTAACAATGTTGAATAAATGGTGCATGCCATAACAAAGATATACATAGCTTATGCCGCCTTGTTGATACATGGTTTCAGTGCGCGCTGTTCGGCGGTTGCCATAAGCATGTGATGCTTTGTCAGTGATACCTGCATAAGCTTCTGTTTCGGTAATGATGCCAGCGCATGTTTTGCCATGAATGTGGGTGTATAATACTTTACCCAACAAGTTTTGGGCAACTTGTACCACATCTTGTTGCAAATAAAAGTCTATGGGCAGCTTCATTGGGCTAGTGTGGTATTTCAGATGAAATAGTGCAACACCCTGAAAAATTAAGCAATTTTAACATTATTATGATTGACCAAAAGTGCAAAAAATATCACATTGTCAGCATGAAGTTTATTGAATCATTTATCCAAAAAGAATCATCCAGTGGTGTTTTGTTGATTGTTGCGACAATTTTAGCACTTATTTTTAGCAATACTTTATTGGCACCTTATTATGAAGCTTTTTTACATGTCCCCGTTTCGATTCAACTTGGTTCATTATCTTTGGATAAATCACTGCACCATTGGGTGAATGATGGTTTGATGGCAATTTTCTTCTTTTTGATTGGTTTAGAGGTTAAACGCGAAGTGTTGGAAGGTCATTTATCATCCATTAGTCAGGTCACATTACCCATCGTAGCAGCCATAGGTGGTATGGCTGTACCAGCTTTGATTTACCTTTATTTTAATGGTGATAACCCACTTGCAGCCAATGGTTGGGCAATTCCTACCGCCACAGATATTGCATTTGCCTTGGGTATACTTTCCTTGCTTGGTAAACGTGTACCCTTATCCCTCAAAGTCTTTTTGATGGCATTGGCGATTATTGATGACTTGGGTGCGATTGTGATTATTGCATTGTTTTATACGGTTGATTTGTCCACGCTGTCGATTACGGTGGCTTCTGTGGCGCTTGCCATACTTATTGTGATGAACCGCATGGGTGTACTGAGAAAGTCTGCCTATTTTATCGTGGGGCTTGTTTTGTGGGTGAGTGTGCTTAAATCAGGCGTTCATGCCACGTTGGCTGGTGTTGCCTTGGCATTTACCATCCCATTGTATGGAAAATTGGAAAATGGAGAGACGATTTCACCATTGAAAACACTTGAGCATGACCTGCACTATTGGGTTGCCTTTTTTATCTTACCGATTTTCGCATTTACCAATGCCGGTGTGAATATTACAGAAATATCATTGGATCAAATGTCAGGTAGTGTACCTCTTGGTATTATGCTGGGCTTATTTTTGGGCAAACAACTGGGTGTATTTGGTTTGAGTTGGCTGGTGATTAAGCTTGGTTTTGCGAAAATGCCAACGGGCAGTACTTGGTTGCAATTGTATGGTGTGTCAGTGCTTACAGGTATTGGTTTTACCATGAGTTTATTTATCACTTCGCTAGCATTTTCTTCAGCAGACTTATTTCAATACACCGATAAACTTGCGATTCTAGTCGGGTCGTTTAGTGCGGGTATTTTGGGTTACCTGCTATTGCGTATGGGTAAAAAGACTAATGTCAGCTAAACAAAGCTGCTCGCAATGTGGGGTGTTGGCAGGTTTAGTATCAGTACAAACTATTCAACACCAATTAAACAAGCCTTGGCATGGATTAAAAGTGGATAAGGCTCACTACTTTTGCGCTTCACCTGAGTGTGATGTTATTTATTTTAATACGGAAGGTGAAGTCATTACAAGGCAAGCTTTGCGGCAAGACGTTGGCATCAAAAGTAGGGATGATTCGGCACTGATTTGTTATTGTTTTGATGTGTCTCGGGCTGATGTTAAGGCTAACCCAGATGCTAAAGCGTATGTGATGGCACAAACCAAACAAAAGTTATGTGCTTGCCATATTCGCAACCCATCAGGGCAATGTTGCCTTAAAGACTTTGCTATTGTGGAAGGTGTATCATGAGTCATCGTTTAACGCTTGGTATTGAATTTTATTTTAAGGGCGAGCCTTTTTCTTCTTCTGTGACTATTGATTTGGACGAGCATTTTCAGGCAGATAGAGATGTGAGTCACATTTATGATATGTTGGCAAAAGAAATAGGCTTGGATCAATATCGCCATGAATATGATGTGATGGTGATGCAGGATTTGGTATGTCAGTCGGCAGAAGGTATTGCGGCTCAATATGTAGAAAATGGGCAGGTGGACTGGCAGGGTTTGAAAGAAGCTTGGCAAAAAGAAGCGGATATGATGGTGCTACAACCTATTGCCAACAAATTCTTTAATGTTGAATCTTTAGAAGATGAACCCAAACTTGCAGCAGCTTTGCTTGCGGCTTATCGCGCAGGGCAAGACAAGGCGGCAAATCTGTCGAAAACAAATATTGGTTGGAACGAGGGTTTTTAATGGCTGAATTAAAATGTTTATTGTGGGATGTGGATGGCACATTGGCAGATACCGAGCGTGACGGACATCGTGTTGCCTTTAATATGGCGTTTGAAGAAGCGGGTATGGATAGGCGCTGGAGCGTTGAAACTTATGGCGAGTTGCTGAAAGTGACGGGTGGTAAGGAACGTATGCAGTTTGACATCGACCGTGGTGGTATGCCTGAAATCCCTTATGAAAAGATTGCCGAGCTTCATGCGCGTAAAACCATTCATTACCAAACATTGATTGCAGATGGTTTGATTCCATTGCGTGCAGGCGTATTGCGTTTGCTTGAAGAAGCTTATGCTGCAGGGATTACCCTTGGTGTTTCCACTACGACCACACCATCAGCTTTGGATGCATTGATTGAACATTCATTGGGCAAAGAATGGTTTGACCGCTTTGCTGTGCTTGCAGCAGGTGATATTGTGCCCCATAAAAAACCTGCATCAGATATTTATGATTATGCCTTGGAACAACTGGGAATGGCGGCTGAAAACACAGTTGCCCTTGAAGATTCAGGTAACGGCTGGTTATCAGCGCGTGATGCAGGTCTAAAATGCGTAGTAACCATCAACGATTACACTGCCAACCAAGATTTTACAGGTGCGGATTTGGTGGTGTCTGAGTTTGGTGAAGCAGATAGGCCTGCAGTTGATGTGTTGATCAATAAACACAACCTTGATGATGTGCATCATGTGACATTGGCGCATTTACAAGCCATCTGCGCTGCATAAAATTAAATGTCATACTCAGCTTGACTGGGTATCCATGGATTCCCGTTTTCACGGGAATGACGAAATAAAGAAAACTTCGTGCTCTTCGTGAGCTTCGTGGTTCAAAGGAATAGCGATGCAATTATTTGATACTCACTGCCATATCGATTTCCCTCATTTTGATGAGGATAGAGACGATGTGTTCGGGCGCATGGCAGGTGAAGGGGTATCAAGAATTGTTGCGGTGGCTGTGGAAACTGAGCAAACATCGCGTCTCATCAAATTGGTGGAATCTAGAGATAATGTTTGGTTTTCAGTGGGGGTTCATCCCAATCATGAGGTGGACAATGAACCCACAGTTGAAGAGTTGGTTGAATTATCCAAGCATGAGAAGTGTGTAGCCATTGGTGAGACTGGCATGGATTTCTTTCGAGATGCCTTGCCTGCGGATGTTCAAGAACAACGCTTTAGAACGCACTTGAAGGCTGCGCATATTGTGAATAAACCTGTGATTGTGCATATGCGTGATGCAGATGAAGCCACGCTGCGTATTCTCAAAGACGAAGATGTAGCAGGCTGTGGTGGTATTATGCATTGCTTTTCATCGGATTGGCATGCTGCGAGCCAAGCTTTGGACATGGGTATGTCGATTTCATTTTCGGGCAATGTTACATTCAAAAAGAATGATGATTTAAGAGAAGTGGCAAGAAAAATACCGCTTGAATCTATGTTAATAGAAACCGATTCACCGTATTTAGCACCCGTACCCAAACGCGGTAAACGCAATGAGCCGACTTATGTGAAACACGTCGCCGAATGCATTGCGGAAGTGCGTGGCATAAGCTTGGAAGCTTTGGTGGAAGCGACTACAGCCAATGCGCTTAAACGTTTTTCTATAAGATAAGTGCTTCGTGGTGAAATTTTACCCTCTGCGAAACTCTGCGTTCTTTGCGGTTAAGCTTTTTCTTCATTTCTTTGCCACCAAAGAAACGAAGCAAAGAAAGTGCCCCCTAAATAGCTGTGTATTTCTTCGGTGATTGGCAAAAGCGGGCGCAGAATTGGAATATTCTGCTTTCTCCCTTCTTTTGCCAACCACCTCAGCACAGCTATAGCAGGGGGAAGGTATTGTCGCAGACCTGCACACCGTCATTCCCGCGTAGGCGGGAATCCACTGTTTGAGAATATGGTAACACCTGTATGATACCGCATGTTACTATGGATTCCCGCCTACGCGGGAATGACGGTGAGGGTGAACTTCTTTCATGATGAGAGTATCCAATGATTTATTTTGAGCATGTCACGCTGCGGCGTGGCAAAAAGATTTTATTCCAAGATTTTAGTTTAACCATTCATCCCAAGGATAAAATTGGTATCACAGGTGCCAACGGCACAGGTAAATCATCCTTGTTTGCGTTTATCCTTGGCAAACTTGCAGAAGATAAAGGTGACTTTCGCACCAAAGCCAAGCTTTCTATCTCGCATGTGGCACAAGAAACGCCCGCTTTAGATATGGCTGCTGTGGATTATGTGATGCTGGGCGATGCTGAGTTGTCCGAGCTTGAAGCTCAGCTTATTGAAGCAGAAAGCAGAGAAGATGGTGTTGCAATAAGTAAACTACATGAGCGCATGGATGCCATTGGTGGTTATCAAGCGCGTGCAAGGGCAGGGCAGTTACTTGGTGGTCTAGGGTTTACACCTGAGCAGGAAAGTCATGCTGTGCAAAGCTTTTCGGGTGGATGGCGTATGCGCTTAAACCTTGCTCAAGCTTTGATGTGTCGCTCGGATGTGCTTTTATTGGATGAGCCAACCAATCATTTGGATTTGGAAGCGGTGCTGTGGTTAGAAAAGTGGCTTAAGAATTATCAGGGCGCATTGTTGCTCATTTCCCATGATAGAGAGTTTTTAGATAGTACAGTGACGACCATTGCTCATTTGGAGCAAGAAAAGGTCACCTTATATTCAGGCAATTATACTGCATTTGAATTGCGCAGAGCAGAGCAGCTTGCTTTGCAGCAATCATCCTTTGAAAAGCAACAGCGCGAAATTGCGCATATGGAAAGCTTTATCACCCGCTTTAAAGCCAAAGCCACCAAAGCCAAGCAAGCGCAAAGCCGCATCAAAGCTTTGGAGCGCATGGAAAAGATTGCACCAGCACATATTGATTCGCCATTCTCATTTGCTTTTAAGCCCTTGGATTACTTGCCGAATCCATTGTTGCAACTGCAAAAGGTAAACTTTGGTTACAACGATAAGCTGATACTGGAGCAAATATCCGCAAGCTTATTACCCAATGATAGAATTGGGCTGCTTGGCCCGAATGGTGCAGGTAAATCCACGCTGATTAAATTGATGGCAGGTGAGCTTGAGCCCGTTGCTGGCAAGTGTGTGCAATCCAAAGGTTTGAAGATTGGCTATTTTGCCCAGCATCAGCTTGAGCAACTGCATAGCGATTGTTCACCCGTGCAGCATTTGCAGTTGATTGACCCTGATATTTCTGAAAAAGATGCGCGTTTATTTTTGGGTGGCTTTGCCTTTCATGGCGATATGGCGTTGGAATCTATTGTATCGTTTTCGGGTGGTGAAAAAGCGCGCTTGGTGCTTGCCATGCTGGTGTACCAACAACCAAATCTGTTATTAATGGATGAACCCACCAATCACTTGGACTTGGATATGCGCCATGCGCTCACCCTTGCCTTGCAAAGCTTTGAAGGGGCAATGGTGTTGGTCTCGCATGATAGGCATTTGTTAAGGACGGTTTGTGATAATCTATGGTTGGTCTCACATGGCAATGCCGAATCATTTACAGGTGATTTGGATGATTATGCGCAATGGTTAGCTGAGCAAAATACAGAAGCTACAAGTAAAGAAGCAGCCAGTGGCGAACATACAAGGGATAGTCGCAAAGCCAAACGCAAGGAAGATGCGGAGAAACGAAAAGTTTTGCAGCCTAAACGCAATCAACTTAAAAAGTTAGAGCAACGCTTAGAAAAGTTACATGCCCAAGAAGCTGAACTGAACGAGCAACTTGCGGACAGCGCACTTTATGAAGCCAATGAAAAAGATAGGCTGCTCAAACTCACCACAGAACATAATGCGATTAAACAAGAACTGGACGAAGTTGAAGAAGCTTGGATGGTATTAAGTGAGGAGCTTGAAGAAGGTTAAGGCAACAATCGTTTTGTTCATCACTACAGTTTATACAACCCCTTAAATAAGAGATAGCTGCCCTGAACTTATATTAATTAACTGTTTGTTTAGGTTTTCAATATTCGTGGTGGGTACATCAATGGTTAGTGAAACATGTGCCGAATAGTCCGCTTTTTGAATGTCGATGTTTTGGGATTCAAGCAGGTGTTTAATATTGGTTTCTAGGTTGTAGTTAAACTTGATGTTAAATACTTTGCTTTCAACGATAGGTATAGTTTTAAGCTTATCCATTGCAAGACTTGCGGAGCTGGAATAAGCGCGGACTAAGCCGCCAGCACCAAGCTTGATGCCGCCGAAGTAGCGCACCACAACCAATACAATTTCACCTATACCACGGTGTTGTAATACATTTAAGATGGGTTTACCTGCTGTGCCTGATGGCTCACCATCATCGCTAAAACCTATGTCTGTGGTCGCCGTTGGGTGACCTGCGATATATGCCCAGCAATGATGCCTAGCATCGGGATATTGCTGCTTGATGCTTTGAATATATAGCTTGGCTTCAGCTTTGTTTGTCGCTCGTGCAATATGGGTGATAAAGCGACTTTTTTTGATGACTTGTTCATCACAAAGCTCTGATTGTGGTACTTGATAACTCACAGTCGGCGATGTTGAAGGGCTGGTAGGCGCTGGCGTATATCATGCAAGTGTTCTAATGATAATGTGGCTGCAACAATACCTTCGCCTTGTGGCAATATTGCAAGTGTTTTGCCCCATGGGTCAATAATCATACTATGACCATAGGTGTCACGCCCATCTTGGTGGTGCCCTGATTGTGCAGCAGCAAGCACATAACTTTGGTTTTCAATAGCACGGGCTTTGAGCAGCGTTTCCCAATGGGCTTGCCCTGTAGGCACAGTAAATGCCGCTGCTACAGTCAAAATATTACCCCCTTGTTCGCTATATTGCCGATAAAGCTCAGGAAAACGTAAATCATAACAAATAGATAAACCAATATTCCAAACTTCACCTATTGCAAAGGAACTGGGTTGTTTACCAGGGCTGGTATGTGTGGATTCTCGCCAAGACTCGGTATGTAAGTCGGCATCAAACAAATGAATTTTATCATAATGGTTCACCAGCTCACCATCAGGTGAAAACACAGGGCAATGATTAAAAAACTTACCTGGTTTTTTAGGGTCACTGACCAAGATAGAGCCTGCAATAAGCCAAGTCTTATATGTTTTAGCTAACAAGCTAAGTCGTTCATAAATCTTAGTATAGGTTTCTTTTTGGACAGCCGCTTGTTTTAAGGCTTGGTTATGGGTGAGTAAAATAGCATTTTCGGGTAATACGATGAGATGAAAATCACCTGCTTGGTATGGCGCAAGGATGTTTTGGATGCGTTTGAAGTTGTCATCAATATCTTCTGAACTGCACAGCTGCAGGCAGGCAACATGCAAACGGGATAAAGACATTGTTTAAACCCGTTTATTTTGGTTCGAGCTGAATTTCTTTTAGTTTATGGTCGATAGTCATTTTGTAGTGTTTAAAAAAACTCATACCTAGCAGCCCTAGCTCATCGTTTTTGGTCGATATACTTTGAATGGTTGCCTCAACATGTGGTAGTTTAATTTTAGCCACGGATAATAATTTAATCTTCACCTTGGGTACGCTAACTTCACCATTGGCAGTTTGCGTAGTTACCATGGTGGAAGTGGCATCATATAAACCAGCGCGTTTGGCAATCACAGGGGGGATAGCCAGTAAGGTTGCGCCAGTATCAACAACAAATGGCATGGTAATACCATTAACACTGCCCTGCACAATCATGGAACCGTCTTGATCAATATATGGGATGACCATGCTTAATTTATTCAAATTATAGCTGGGGTTATCGATCGCATTAATACCTTTGGGTTTGTATTGTTTTGCCTCCATGCTTGGAGCTATATCGGTATACGTGATATTTCCATCTGTATCGACAATTTTATACATCTCAGCATGTGAAAGCCAAGGAAAGCTAAATAGAATGAGGTATATCAATACTTTAAGCATAGCGACCCACCTTTAAGTAATTGCCCATATTTGCCTTGTCATCCAAGACTGGTTTAAGCTTGCTATCACATGCTGACATAATTGTCATCATGCCAGGTCCGTGCCCTGCAAGCGGAGAGTCCGAATGAATCACCATGCCAATAGTGATGGCATCACGTCTGAATGTTCGTCCATAGTTGTTGTCATGGTCAAGCACGGCGACAAAATCACCAAAGCGCAGTTTATCCAGCCCATGCTCCTTAACCATATCCTTATCATGGCAAAGAATATCATAATCACCCGTGGTCACAGAAAGCGCACCAATGCCCGAACCCATAGCATAGTTGGGCACAATCACATTGACAGGCACTTCAATTTGCCCTTTTTTGTTTTCCTTTAAGCCCATTTTTTCTAATAAATCAGGGTCGATATTGTAGATAAACACATCATCATGGTCGATAAATTTCAAGCCTTGCCCGAAACCACGAATCATAAATTTATCATCACAAGTGAGTTTATCCAAAGTTTCATCAGGGAAATCAATCATCAAATGATTTACCCCACCATGGTGACCAATCACAGTGCCTATTTCACCTTTGGCTTCACCAGAAATCACCCGCGCCTGATTGCCGCAGCAAGCATGGAATTGATAACCATCTTCAGACTTGCGGTTTTTATGGGTAAGTGTGCTTGAAACTCCTGGCTCAATATGTTCGCCAGCCCAACCAAATACGGAATCACCAACTTTTACATTGTAGGTAATGCCACCTGTGCTAGGCCAAGAAAAGACTTCACCTTGGCTGCCTACTTCAAAAGGAGCCCACATTTGTGCAGGGGACACTCCGCCTTGTACACCTGTCATGACTAGTTGGTTACGATTTGTTTTTAGAGACATATTCCCCTCATTTAAGCTTATAATGAAGCGAATTTTAGCAGTCTTGTACAATGATTGCATGTTTTTCATTTTTATCGCTAGTGGTAATTATCACTAGCTAAAAACTGTTTACCTTGTCAGTTTTCCGCAAGTTGTTTTTTTAGGAGAGAAGGGATATGCGATACTTTACTTTATTGCTTTGCACATTGTTGGTTACAGCTTGTGCGAACAAACATCAAGAAAGGGCTGTGATTGCTGGCGCGATATTGGGTGGGATGATTGGTGCTGTGAGTAGCCAACCTAATACAAACCATGCAGGCAACACTAGTGGGAACCATGGGCATACAGCACCAGCTTCACAAGCTGAAGATGAACATATGAACGAGCCTAAACACCATGATGCCGAAGAAGCAAAGCATGAAAATAAACAAGAGTATAACGATAATAGTGAAGATGGGAATGAGGGTGATGACGAACACGAAAAGGATGATTAAAAACATCCGCACGTGAATTTTAAAGCAACCTTCGGCTAGGTGTTTTATTAAGGGTCTTGAAATTTTAGTATAGAAGTATCATTAAATAGTAATTTCAAGATGTTTAGAGGGAAAGGCTAGAGTAGATATTTCCTTTGGATTTTTTTGTTTAAATGCTCAATAATAAAGGATAAGCTCTATATTGTTTGGTATCAGTTTTTATGTTTTTTGATTCAATGTGTAAACTTCAAATGCTTTGAGTAACATATCAGGGGTATAAACTGGGTATTGACTGGCTTTATAGTCTTTAATATTGCGAGTGACTAAGGCATCTACAACACAACATTCACCTGAGAAATACTGTACGGCATCTTCAAAATCTTTAAATTCTGAATGGATTGCCAAGCGAAGCACCAACGCATTTACATCTGCAATGTTAAACAAAGACAACAACTTATGCACAGCAAGAGAAGCTTGTTTATGCCCTAGTGTTTTACACAATAAATAATCCAGTGTCGTAATGGTTGTGGCGCACAGATAACCTTCTATCTTTTTTTGCTCCACCAGACCGACAAGTTGAGCCGATTTG
>JALUWH010000180.1 GCA_027019685.1 Ghiorsea sp.
CTCTGATGTTTGGCGTATTCTCACTGGCTGAACATTTGGCACAATTATGGCTCCCCACAGGCGATGCTTGGTATTGGGTGCTCCTGTCTTGGTTGGTGTGGATATTGGCAATGTTGCTGTCTATGCTCACAGGGGTGGTAAGTTTTACAGCTTTAGGTTCAGCAGCAGTTGCACCCTGGTTGGATGTGTTGGCATCGCGAACAGAATCTTTGCATAGCAAAAATATTACAGCGTCCAATGTGTTGTGGTGGAAACATATTTTGGGAAGTTTGATGAATTCGGTTCGCCCGTTTTTGGGTTTATTTGTGTGGGGTGTTGCTGCACTTGCTGTGGTTTGGATACCTGTAGTGGGGCAAATTTTAGCTACCATCATTTGGGGTTATGCAGGTGTTCGTTTTCTTTGTTTTGAATTGATGGATACTACAGCATCTAGGCGAGGCAAAGATTTTGCGGCGCGTAAGGCAAGTTTGGCAGAAAAGCGTTTTTTTTGGTTGGGCTTTGGGGGGCTGGCGATGGCGATGATGATGCTTCCTGTCTTAAATCTATTGGTGATTCCAGCAGCGGTGGTGGCGCTAAGTGATGCGGAGATGCCTTAAATCATGAAAGCGCAAAAGCTATTATGGATTATTGCCTTTAATCTTATCATTATTGCGATGGAAACAAGCTTTGGTCTTTTTTCACATTCCTATGCTTTGATTGCGGATGCTTTGCACAATGCTGGGGATGTGATTGCGATTGTTATCACTTACATTGCTTTAAAAATTGGCACCAGAGAAACAACATTTCAATATACATTTGGCTTTATCAAAGCAGAGATGATGGCTGCTTTTGTGAATACATTGTTCTTGTTTGCCACCATGTTTTATATGATTTATGAATCCATGATACGGCTTTTTCATCCAGAGCCTATTGCGGCTGAATATATGGTCATTGTTGGTATGATTGCTGTGGTTGCCAATGGAATTAGTGCATATATGTTGAAAAATTTAGGTGTGGCATCTTGTGCATCATCGCATTCACATGACCATAGCCATGATCATCAAGATGCTAATATTCAATCTGCATACCTGCATATGCTTAGTGATGCTTTAATTTCGTTTGGTGTGGTCGTTGCTGGTGTAGTGATTTATCTTTATGAAATATACAGCATTGATGCTGTGCTCACTATTGCCTTTTCAGTGTATATCTTGTTTCACGCGTATCCTTTGCTCAAAACCAGCTTCTTATCTTTGATGGATGCCAATGCTCACCTTATCAGTGAACAGTCATTACACGATATTATACATGCCGAAAGCCAAGTGCTTGAATACCATGATTTACATATCACCAAACCCAGCACTAAACATGACTTTATATCTTTTCATATCGTTTTGGCAGATGATGGTACCCAACTTAGTGATACTGAGGTTATTACCCAACGCATCAGAGATGCCTTAAAAGAGGTTGGGTTTACGCATGTTTTAATCCAAGTCGATTCGGCCACAAAAGCACAACATCAAAGCTGCTGCATGCTTACATCTCATCAATAATCGGGGATGTTTAACAAATCTTCGCCATGTTCTAAAACAAAATCTTTGAATGCTTCAGGAATCGCAGCAAATCGCTTGCCCGTGCGATGAACAATGTGCCATTGGCGCATAATAGGGAAATCTTCAACATCGAGTACAGCTAGCCGTTTCAGAGCCAATTCCATTTCAATGGTATGCAAAGAAACAATACCCAAACCAAGCTCTGCCATCACAGCTTGTTTGATAGCTTCTGAACGATTCATTTCCATACCTGCAATTAGATTTAACTGATGGCGGGCGAAAAAAC
>JALUWH010000181.1 GCA_027019685.1 Ghiorsea sp.
AAATTCTGAGGTTTTGCTTCACCAAAATCCAAGTGTCCTGCTTCCAATAATGTTTCTATATTGCTATCGCTAGTGTATTTGGAGACAGCAATCAGTTGGGCATCACCCATATTAGATTGTACATGTTGCCAACGTTGAATAAGTGTTGATTCAATCATCTTTTTTCACGCGTAACATAAAAAAGCTTAAAGCTAGGTAAAATATAACCGCTTGGGCAAGCAATAGTACCACGGTAATCATGGGGCTTTTAATCAGAGCCAATGCGGCAAGCCCCATCAATATGGAAAAACTAAGAATTAAAATGACAGCTTGAAGCTGACTGCAACCAAGAGACATCAAACGATGATGCAAATGGTCTTTGCCAACATATTCAATCCATTCACGGAAATTGTGCACATCGCCACGGGCAATGCGAGCAACAGTGGTATAAATAATATCAAAAATCATGACTGAAAAAATCAGCAATGGTGCGGCATAGGCTTTGATGGTGCTATCACCCGACCAATCACCCATAACCGCAATCGATGCCATGACCCAACCTAAATAAGTGCTGCCTACATCACCCAAGAAAGAGCGTGGTTCGCTTTGGTAACGTGCATTGTCAGGTAAAAAACCTATAGCAGCACCAGCAACAGCCAAACATAGGTATAACATATACGCTTGGTCGGTATGCCAAGCCAGCATACCCATGAGTAAACATGTGACTGCGGCTAATGATGCTGCTAAACCATTGATGCCATCCAAAAAATTGAATGCGTTGGTAACACCAATCACCCATACCGCAGTGATAATATATTCTAGCCCATGCCCCCACCAAGTATCGGGCGCAAAGTGAATCACCACATCGCAATACATTAATACAGCCACAGCTACAAACTGACCCATGAGTTTGATTTTGGCGGACAATTCTTTGATGTCATCCCTTAAAGATAATGCGCCTACAATAAGCGCAGATATAACCACACCTTTAAATTCGATAGAGTAGTTAAAATTCAGCAATAAGGTTGCATTGACTGCAATAATCACTGCCAAACCACCAATACGAGGCGTGGGTTGGGCATGTACACGGCGTGCATCAGGATAGTCTAAGGCATCCCAACGGTGTGCTGCATAAATCACAGTTGGCATCAAAGCATAGGTCAATAATAGGCTGGCGAAAAATAGGAACAGGCTATGCGTTAATAGTCCTTGTACCTCCCAAGGCGCAACCAACAACAGACCTGCGCATAAGGCAAACCAGCGAGTATAAGCATGATCTATGGTTTGAAGCATGTTGCAAGTCCTTGTTGTAGCAGTGAAAATTCTTGTTCATTCATATCATGCAGCAAAGGCAGGGACACACAATATTGCCATGCCTCGTCAGCTTGCGGGCAGTTGGCATCACTGATTGCATGGTGTAAGGGTTGTTGCACTGGGCGCATGGCGTTTATGCCTAGCTGTTGTAATATTTGAATCATATCTTCTGCAGTTTTTTCACTGCGAATAATATAACGAAAGGTATTGCCTTGTATGCCTGTGATAGGTGTGACACTGGTGTAGTTGACTAAGATTTTATCGTATTTCGCTGCCCATATTTGGCGTTGCTGCTGTTCAGCCACAGCATGGTCTAGTCGTACTTGGGCTAAAGCTGCGTGTATGTTGGATAATTGATGATGCCCAACATAATCTTGTTGTAATTCTGCGTGGTCTGGGTTGGTCATCTTGGTGATAGATTTGATGAGAAACTCATCCTTACTGCTGATAAACCCGCCATATGCACCACCCCAAGGTTTGGTAGCGTAAAAAGAACCAATACAAACATCGGCAAACGTGCCCACAGCTTTTTCGTGCCATATTGCACCTGCCGACTGAGCAATATCCTCAATCACAGGACAATCAAAATGTTCAGCAACCAAAGGTTCAATCATACCAAAAGGGTGAACCAACACCAAAACATCCAAATCTTTGGCTGTATTACGAGCTTGTTTGGCATCTAGGGTGAGATTTGCATTACAATCCATCAATACAGGTATGCCACCTGCATTTTTCACAGCAAACAATAGTGAGGCACAAGCATAAGCAGGTATGCCCACACGCGGGTGTTTTTTACCTTTGCTGAGTGCACGAATAGCAAGCATCAATGCCGATGTGCCTGAATCAACAGCCAGTACTGCTTGCCCAGATAATTGGGCTTGCAATGTTTGTGTCAGCGCAGTGGTCACATCACCTTGGGCTAAAAAACCTGATTGGATAACCTGTTGCGCAGCTTGCTCAAAGGGTTTGCCAAACCTTAAACGCGAATGAGGGATTTGCATGGTTACAAACGAATCCGAATCGGCATAAATGCCTCAGCACAAGACATTTTACCCTGCACACCACGAAAATGAGATGTTGCCAAAGCAATTTCAATAATATTAAGGCTAATACGGGTGCGTTCCACTTGTGATTTGTGTGCTTCCAATGCTTTGAGTTTAAGGCTTAAAGTGTCGTGGGTATTCATAAACACGGTAGGTTCAAAGCCAATAGTTGAAGGTGTTTCATAACACAACACATTGGGGATATAACGGGTCACAGAGCGGGCAACCAATGCCATTTCTCTATGGTCTTGATGAGTATCATCAAGATGGTTTACATATACCGTGTCAGGTTTGATTTTTTGCACGATTTTTTCTAGCGATGCCATCAAATCTTGGCTGGAAGCAGGTAAATGGGTGTCCTCAAAATCACCCCAATGCACTTGTTGAACACCTAAAATCTTGGCAGCGGCTTCTTGTTCAGCACGGCGAACAGCAGCATCACCACCAACCTGCCCTGATGTGGCAACATAAATATGTACTTCATCGCCACGGTTGGCATGTTCAGCAAGAGTTCCACCGCAACCGATTTCTAAATCATCAGGGTGTGGGGCAAGGGCAAGTATTGTTTTCATGGCTGCATATCTCCCATATTGGCAATCAAAGCTTTGGCATCTTCGCCGATATTGAGCAACACATCAAGCACGCTCAAATAGGGTATAAAATCACCATGCATTTGTGGGTAGCTTGGTGGTGAACATTGTTGAAATAGCAGCTTGATATTGGCATCAATGAATGCAGATGGTTGCAAATAATTGCGTCCTTCTGCACCAGAAAGATATACATCACCTTGTAAATGTTGAGTGATTTTTATAAGTCGCTCTGTTGGGTCGGATATATCCACAGGCAAATCTGAAGCAAGGAGCAAGGGAGAAGTGCAGCCCAACATATCCCCAAGCGCACAAATCAAAGCCACATTCAAATCAACAAGTTTATCATGTTTTTGCTGCAAAATGCTTTTGATGGGCAGCCAATACTCATCCAAATAGGAGGACTTGGCATAAGCTTGTTCAATACTCGCAATTTGTTTTTTTGCCCAGTTGTTGGGGGCAATGCCCACTTCATGAATCAGTTGTGGAAAACGGTAAGTCACAGGCACAGTAATCCACTGCTCTCCCTGCTTGGTTTTAATGCGGTTGCGATTTTGCCATTCATTTTTATGAAATTGTACTGTATCCAAAATGACAAAGGCATCAGCAAGTTTCCATTTATGAAAAAAACCTGACCAAGGCATATAATTGGGCTGATGAATGGTGATGGTTTTCAAGTATTCCCCTTGTTATTCACGTACTTGAACCAGAAACGGATTGGCTTCCATACGAATGCCTTGCTGGGCTGGTATTTGTAAACGTATCACATGTCGCCCCGTAGACAAGTGCAGCGGGTAGCTTTGCGCAGTTTTCATATCACTGCTAAGCAAAACGTGCCCGACAATTTGACCATCTACAACCCACTGTGCTTTGAGTTGTATGGGTAATTTTGTATCATCCATCTCTTTAAGGCTGGTGACCAAGGTCACATTGGCACTCACCACAGCCGTATCACCTGTAAACATGGTTTCTGTTTTTTGAGTTTCAGGGTTGGTATAAAGCAGTGATAAAGTATTAAGACTCAAATCATGCTGTTTACCCATTTGCCACGCTGCCATACGCCCTTGTTTTAGAGCGGCTAAAATATCATCTTCTTTGGTGCTTTTTGCCCATACATCCATAGGAAAGTTACCCAAAAATTCACCTGATTGTCCTTCTTCATGGTAATCACCTGCAGCCACTGCCCAAATGGGTTTACCAATATAACCTGCCAAATAATCCATCATATATTGATCCCATAAACCACCTGCAATGGTATTGTTATCATTATCACCATAAGTGGCAGCAAAGGCATCGGCAGTGTGTGACTGAAATACCTCACGATTGTAAGGAGGGGTGTTCAGAAAAACCCCCATAGACCCTTGGCGTACACCAGACTTGGTACCTGGATGTGTCCAAATAACAAATAAGTTTTGCGCATGTGCTGATTCAATAAAGGCTTGATCGGTGTCAACTTTTGGTTTCATTAACCATGTGGTCATAAAAGCAATAAATGAACCTGCAAGCAATAAAGCAATGCCCCGCTTTTTCTTGCGCATCAAAATAAAGATAAGTCCAAAAATAAAAACAAACCAAAACACCAGTGAAAGTTCTTTATTACCATAGCCATATTCTAAGGTGTAACTGCTTAGTTTGGTGATATTTTCAGGTGTTTTAACCCCCAATGTAATCAAATGTTTTTCAGCATTATGCAAGCTTAAATTTTTGAAGGGTATGCCTTGCCAATCATAACCTGGAATGGATTCAGTGCCTGCAAATACCGTGATATTCGACTGCTGCTGAACACGCTTTAAATCAGTGAAAAAGTTATCAATACCCGTTTGATATAAAGAAGGGTGCTCTTGGCTATAACCCAAAATATGAGGTACAGGGTCAATGCCGAAACGAATACTGTATCGGTCATGTTCGGTAAAAGCGATGGCATCCAAATACCGTTTTTTTGCTAGTGCTATCAATGTATCAAAATCGTGCGCACCATCAGAGTGATTGCTACGCACATCAATCAATACGCGATAGGGCAGTGCTATTTGAGGTGTCTGATGTTGAGAAACATTAGTTTTTTCTTGTTGATTGGTGTTTGATGACTGTGATAAATGGTTGTCGATGCGTAAGGATTGTTCAGGCAAAATATCATGCAATAACATCAGCCTATCCAAGCTTATATCTTCCGTAGCTTGTGCAGATATATGAAACCCAAACAGTAATGTTATCAGCAATAGTGGTGATATAGACATGCTTCCTCCGCAGTTCTCATGCGAAATTAAAGCAAAAGCATTGCCAACACAATGATTACGGGGAAAACCTGTGGTTTTTTGTAGAGACCAACTAGAAATTATTTGCATAAGCTGCTATACTAATTTTTATGTGTGATGTAAAATATAACGATAGATTAACTTCAGCTTACCTAATTTTGGGTCAAAGCCATGGCTCACAACACCTTTTCAACGCCTAGCAGTAATCTGCTTGAATTGATAGACTGTGGGTATGCAGTTCTTGACCAGCACGGGCATTTCTTAGAAACCAATTCAACCTTTGCTGCCATGTTTGGCTACAATGAAAGCAGCTTATTATTGATGGATATGCAAGCACTTTGGATGGATACATCTGCGCAGCTATCTTTTCTTAAACAGGTGAAAGAACAAGGTGTGGTGCATCATTATAAAGCAGAGTTAAAACATCAACATGGCGCATTGTTATCAGCACTTATCAATGCAGAATATTTGTTTGAACAACAAGTATTTATGCTTTGTGTTTATCCCAATGTGCTGGCTGATACAAACCAGCATGAAGCATTAAAAATAAATCCCAAAAATCGGCCCGAACGAACCTTAACAGCCAACGAAGAAAACTCAGCTAATCTTGAAGCATTCCAACCTTTTTCTTTGGCTGAATTGGCATTGTCAGTCATGCAACAATATGAGCATATATTTGTGGATAAACCAAGAGTATTTACCTATGATATTATGAAGAATTTACCCATGTGTATGGGCAATAAGCAACAAGTCTTGAAGCTGTTGTCCTGTATGATGAATAACGCTATTGAAGCGACAAAAGAGGGTGACAACATTACGGTTTATGTGCGTACGGCCATGTTAAAACATAAAAGCACAGGTTTGAATGAAGAATATGTGATGTTATCTGTGCAAGATAATGGCGTTGGTATGGATGCAGAAACGCAAAAACATATTTTTGAACCCAATTTCTCAACCAAACTGAAAGGTAGAGGCATGAGCTTGGCACGGGCATTAAAGGTGATTAAGAAACATGATGGTAGAATTCATGTCAAAACTGGCCCCAAAATGGGTAGTTTGTTTAAAGTTTATTTCCCCGTGCATAAACATTAATAAAATAGATTTGGTATTGTACAATCATTAAGTTTATGCAGGTTTTGCCAAGATGAGTTTTGAGCAACAACATATCATTCGGCATAAACAACAATATTTCCCAGATGCCATGGCTGAGCAGGAAGCATTGCGTGATACCATGCTCGCTGGCGATGGTCGGTTTCAATTGATACTCACCGAACACCCGCCAACTTATACTTTGGGTACTTCAGGTATGCCACAAGATGTATTAACCCGAGAAGTGGATGGTGATGTTATTGAAGTATTTCAAACAGGTCGCGGAGGTGAAGTAACTTATCATGGTCCAGGGCAATTATTATGTTATGTGGTGGCAAACTTAAGCCAAGAGCAAGACTTGCATCAACATATTTGGCGTTTAGAAGAAATGATTATACGTACATTGGCAGATTTGGATGTGGATTCAGGACGGGACTCACGGGGCATCGGTGTATGGGTGGATGGTTTGAAAATAGCTGCTGCTGGTGTGCGTTGTAGGCGTTGGGTAGTATGGCATGGAATCGCATTAAACATCAACCCCAACTTAAATCATTTTAAAGGCATTGTGCCATGTGGCATGCAAGATGCACCCGTCACATCATTGGCTAAACGGGGATTAGATATAAAACGTGATGCTGTAGAAAAGATTTTGATTAAGCATGTTGAAAAGGTATTTCATTCTTTGTTATAGCTAATGTTTAATAATGAAGGATACTATGCACAGGAATAGGGTTAAGCCTTTTTCGACCAGCCAAAAAGTCCAATTCAATCACAAATAAACACGCTTCAACCTTTGCCCCTAACTTCTCAATCAAAGCGATTGTTGCAGCAGCAGAGCCACCCGTTGCTAATAAATCATCAATGACAATTACTTTATGCCCTTTGCTCAATGCATCCCTATGAATTTCGAGTACACCTGTTCCATATTCAAGTTCATATTCAATGGCATGGGTATCCGCGGGAAGTTTTCCTGGTTTGCGGATGGGTACAAAACCAACACCTGTTTGTTGGGCTAAGGCAGCACCAAACAAAAAACCGCGCGATTCAATGCCGACAATAGCATCAATATCATCAGGCATGTGCACAGCAAGCTCAGATGTGCATGCTGAAAATGCTTCACCATTCGCCAAAAGAGGACTTATGTCTTTGAAGTTGATGCCAGGCTTAGGAAAGTCTGGAATGTTTCGGATAAAATCGCGTAATTGTAAGGCTGGTTTTGCAGTCAAATAAGTTCCTCCAAAAGCATAGTTTGTGCTTCTGGAAGGTTACGCAATTTTTTTAATGCTGCAACTTGAATCTGACGAATGCGCTCGCGGGTGACACCCATATGTTCACCAATAGCTTCAAGTGTCCAAGGGTCATCACGGTGACTTAAGCCATAACGCAAAGACATGACCTTTTTTTCTTTTTGGGTTAAAAAGCTAAGCCAGCCATCGAGCAAATCTTTACAAAGGTTTTTGTTCAATTCGTGGCAAGGGTGTTCAGCCGTACAGTCTTCAATGATATCATATAACGTTAAATCTTCTGTACCTAACATCGTTTGGTCTGCGCTATCGGTAGGCACCACGGCCTCTTTGAGCTCTTGCACACGTTTTCTGGTATTGCCCATGCTGACAGCAATTTCATTCTCAGTGGGTTCACGCCCTAAAGTATTGCGCAAATGGTTCACATAGCGACCCATGCTATTAATTTCTTTGGCAACATGTACGGGGACACGAATGGTATGGGCTTGATTCATAATGCTACGTTCAATACTTTGGCGAATCCACCAAGTGGCATAGGTTGAAAACCTACACTCATGTGCAGGGTCAAACTTTTCAACGGCACGCATCAAACCAATATTACCTTCTTCAACCAAATCTTCGAGTGGCACATTAGGATTCATATAACGCCTAGCGATTTTGACAACCAAGCGCAGGTTTGCATTAATCATGGTGGTGCGTGCCTTTTCATCACCTTCTTTAATTTGATTTGCCAGTTCAATTTCTTCTTTCGCTGTGAGAAGCTGGTAACGCGAAACCTCTTTCATGTATAAACTCATTGGATCTAATGCTGTGTTTACTTTCATGGTCTTTCCCCTCTTTTCTCAGGTGATACATCACATATCATCCCATATGCGAACCATGAAGGGGGTAAGGTGAGGTGTATATCGCATGAATATGCTATATAGACTATAACATATGAATAATAAAGACCTAAATCATAGTCCTATAGCTTCTTTACTAGGGTTTTCTAGCGTTTTCTTCACATGCACGAGGAATTGCACGGCATCTTTGCCATCCACCAAACGGTGATCGTAAGACATAGCCAGATACATCATAGGTCGTGCGACAATCGCATTGTCTTCAACCACAGCTCTCTGGGTAATGGTATGCATACCCAAAATGGCACTTTGTGGTGTGTTCAAGATAGGAGTGGAAAGCATAGAGCCAAAAATGCCGCCATTGGTGATAGAGAATGTTCCACCTTGTAAGTCATCAGGCTTTAAACCACCTTCTCTGGCTTTGCCTGCCAAGTCTATGATGCCTTGCTCAATATCCGCATAACTTTTGACTCCAGCATCACGCAATACGGGTACAATCAAACCAGTGTCCGTGGATACAGCAATGCCCATATCAATATAATTATGATACAACACATCATCACCATCAATGTAAGCATTCACAGTTGGAAACTCGGCGCAAGCTGAGACACAGGCTTTGACGAAGAACGACATCAAGCCCAGTTTGACACCAAATTTGGCTGTAAACTCTTCTTGGTATTGTTTACGTATATCCATAATAGGCTGCATATTCACCTCATTAAATGTGGTGAGCATGGCGGCTGTGTTTTGTGCTTCTTTAAGGCGAGTGGCAATGCGTTTGCGTAAACGCGTCATGGGCACACTGATTTGTTCACGTTCCGCAAGTTCCATTCCCTCTGCTGCTGCTTCATCTATAGCTTGAGGTGTGGAAACATCTTCTTTACTGGAACTCTCTTGCGTTTGGCTTATCACCTCTTCTTCAGGCTTACTGGCTTCTGCAGTGTTTACTTCTGTAGCAGCTACATCAGCAGTGCCCACATCAACAGATGTATCAATCAAACCAATCACCTGCCCCGGCTCAACAGTATCTTCTTCGGCAGCCATTTGTTCTTTAAGGATACCTGATTCAGTAGCCGTGATTTCCATGGTAATCTTATCACTTTCAATTTCAGCAATAATATCATCCACATGCACTTCATCGCCTACATCTTTAAGCCATGAAATCAGTGTAGCTTCAGTATCAGATTCACCCAAGCTGGGTACTTTAATTTCAAACATGATGCCACCCCATTTTGTACTCTAATAGTTGACTGGTGTCCGTGCCTAATGCTGCTGTCATTAAATGTTCTTTTTCTTCATTGTGTCGTTTGATAGACCCCACAGCAGGTGCTGCCAAAGCATCACGAGCCAACACATACAAAACCTGTTCGCTTAACAATGCTTCTTGAATCATGTGTTTGATTTGTCGCCATGCACCCTGATTAATCGGCTCTTCTTGCAACCACACCACTTCTTTGCAATCGGTGTACGTTTTCATGATTGCAGTCAGTTCAGCAGCAGGGAAAGGATATAAACGTTCGATACGAATAATATGTGTATCATTGTTTTCCTGTTTGTTTCGTGCTTCGAGTAAATCGTAATAGACCTTGCCGCTACAGAGTATGACACGCCGTGCTGTACCCGCACATGTATTATCCAAAATAGGCTGAAAAGCCCCTGTTACCAAGTCAGATACTGTGGAAGTAGAGGCTTTATTGCGCAACATACTTTTGGGAGCCATAATCATCAGCGGCTTGCGTACTTGATGTTTGTATTGTCGCCTTAAGAGGTGAAACATTTGTGCAGGCGTGGTTGGGCAAACCACTTGCATATTATCATTGGAACACAGTTGTAAGAATCGTTCCAACCTTGCCGATGAATGCTCAGCTCCTTGCCCCTCATAGCCGTGTGGCAACCATAATACCAAACCAGACATACGGTTCCATTTGGATTCACCAGCCGCAACAAATTGGTCAATCACCACCTGCGCCATATTGGCAAAATCGCCATATTGTGCTTCCCAAATCACCAACGCACGAGGTTCAGCAACGGAATAACCATATTCATAAGCCATCACTGCCATTTCAGACAACATGCTATCCACCACCAAAAAGCGAGACAGTGTTCCATTGGTCATTTTCTTCAAAGGCATAAAACCTTTACCTGTTTGTTGGTCATACACAATGGCATGGCGATG
>JALUWH010000182.1 GCA_027019685.1 Ghiorsea sp.
TCCTTGTTTGGGTCATCGTAGTCGAACGTAAGCAGAGCAGTGTCGCGGATATTCGCGGGTTCGGTAAAAAATATGATGCGTTTACTATCTTCACCATAATCCTTACGAAAAGCTATCATATGCCTTACACGCTGATTGCCATTACGATCCAATAAGATTTGTGTCATATTCTCTTTTAAGTCATCACCATCTTCGCGATGATCTACAGCTTGCATAATCTCCAGACCTGTTGGGTCATTGCTTGTTTGTGCCATAGCAGGCGTATTAGAATATCCGCACACTCCAGTGATTAGCAGACTCATAACGATAAGTTTTTTCATACTCTCTCCTTGTTAATACTTGTAGTGGTTGCCACTAAAGAAAATAGCTGTGCAAAAGCATGCATACAAAATGGTATTAGGCATGAGTTATTGAGTTATGATGAGATAAATTGGAAATCATTGCATCTACTTTTTCCTAAAGTTTACTTCCTTCATCGTTTGTCTCATTCTTTTTAGATGTAAGCTTAGTGTTGGAGGGTCTATTTGCAATGTTAACTTGAGACACTGATTCAAGGTATTGTTAGTTTGGATTGATTGTATTGAAGTAGAATTTGTAAGAAGAGCATTAAAAAGGGAGAGCATTTGCTCTCCCTTTTATCTCATACTTTTTGTATCAGAGGATTGGATGTTTTCGTGTTTAAGGAAACATACGGAAGTGAGCTGATGCAATCATTAACAACACCATAGGGATAGAAAGCAAAGTATTGATACGCGATGCAATCAATGCTTTTTTGCCTGCGGCAGCTTTTTCATCAGCGGTTGCCTCAACCATACCAATCACTTTCTTTTGGTTTGGCCAAATGATAAACATCACATTGAACCACATAATCAATGCAAAGGTTGCACCAATACGAATGTCTAAACCTGCGCTTGTACCCAAGTTAACATACAATATAACACCAAAAAGCAAAGTTAGGTTTGCACCCATACGGAACCAGAACAAGGCACGACGCACAATGCTACCTTCTTTAAAAAGTTCAGCTTTGGAATCGGCAGAAAAACCACCCATGGATGGCACTTGTACAAAGTTGAAATAATACAACAAGCCAATCCAAAGAATACCAGATAGTACATGCAACCAGCGCACACCATCAAAAATGCCTGGTATGGTTCCACCTGTTGCAGCAGCAATACCCACAATGATTGCAGCCAATACGAAACCAGCAATTAATGTAAGTTTATGATCTTGTAAGATTTTCATAATCTTCCTCCATGTTAGATATGCCGCATCATAACGCAAAGACAATATATTAACCACGTACGTAAAGTATGGTTTCATAAGATGTTGATAGGGTGACAGGAAGGTATTGATAAGTATAAGCTTGCGTCCAATCTTTGGAAAAGCAGTGAGGCAATGATGCAAGAGTCTGAATCCAAGCCAACATGGCATATGAATAAGCGAGATTTGGTATTTTTAGGGATTGTGCTGGCAGTGATTTTATTATTGGTGATGGGAACGAGCGAGCGCACAACCAAGCCTGTGCCATCGGATGCAACACATCAGGCAGTGACCTCACGGGCTCAGTGTATGGCATGTCATGGGGTGGATGGTGTAAAGCCGCAACCTATGGGACATACCAAGGCAGATCAGTGTTTTCAATGCCATGAGCAACCTAAAAATTGGGGCAAAGTAACACCATGAGTGCATTATCTATGCATTGCATTGGTATTTGCAGCAAACCCAATGATAAGCGGGTGAAAGCGGTTTCCAATGATTTAGCCGCTTGGTTAATCAAGCGTGGGTGCGAAGTGCTTTGTGA
>JALUWH010000183.1 GCA_027019685.1 Ghiorsea sp.
ACACCGATTTCCCTTAAATAAACCTGTTGAAAATCAACGCCCATCAATATTTGCACCGATTGAAAGGCTAAAGAGCCTTAGTCCTAGGCGCGAGCTTGATGCTGTAGCAGCGCTACTGCGAAAGCGAGTAACAACGGAATAAGGCACTTTAGCCTTTCAATAAACCGTCAACATAGGTTTTTGAGCCTAGGTATACTGGCACACGTTGATGCAAGGCTTCAGGTTGCACTTCAGACACAAGCATATCTTTACTCATGGATTTACCACCAGCTTGCTCCATCACAAAACCCATAGGAATTGCTTCATACAATAGGCGAAGTTTACCCGTAGTATTCTTACCATCTGCTGGATATAAAAACACGCCACCTTTAAGCAAAGTACGATGCACATCAGCAACCATTGCACCCACATAACGCATGCCAAGACCTGTATCTTGTTTAAGATTTTCTAATTTTTCACCCATGCCATCCGACCATTGATCAGCATTGGATTCATTCACTGAATAATAACCACCTGTTTCAGGGATACGGATATTATCATGACTTAGTTCAAAGCGAGCCGATGCAGGGTTGAATGTAAAACCATGTGTACCCGCACCCACAGAATAAACCAACATGGTCGATGGGCCATAAAGCACATAACCTGCTGCAATCACTTCAGAACCAGCTTGTAATGTGTCAGATACATGTGGACGTTCTGTGTTTGCAGTTTTACGCTTCACAATAGAAAAAATAGTACCCACGGGGCCATCAACATCCAAATTTGAGGAGCCATCCAGAGGGTCAACCAACACCAAATAATCAGCATCTTGGTACTCTTCAATCACCAATAATTCTTCTTGTTCTTCCGAGCCAACCGCGCAAATAAAGCCTGTAGCGCGCATTTCTTCCAAGAAAATGTCATCGGATAACACATCCAACACTTGTTGCTCTTCACCTTGCACATTCTCAGCGCCAGCGGCACCCAAAGCACCGCGGA
Source organism: Ghiorsea sp. (assembly GCA_027019685.1). GTDB lineage: Bacteria > Pseudomonadota > Zetaproteobacteria > Mariprofundales > Mariprofundaceae > Ghiorsea. The sequence continues at coordinate 979 of JALUWH010000183.1, forward strand.
ACACCGCACCACGTAATAAAGCAGAGATTTCAATCGCCGCCCGACCTACGCCTTGAATGATTGGCATCATGTCATGTCCATGTTTTCCTTCGCTTGCGATTCGACTAAGTGTTGTTGGCATATTACAGTTCTCCCCGAGAAATTAAGTGTGCCGCATTTTAGCCCAAAAAAGAGAATATTACCATGAATAATGAACATCAACGCCTTTACGCACTCACTGAACATATACTAGGGCTTATGCAGGCAAATGGTGGCGCCATCTCTTTTCACGATTGGATGCAAGCTGCCCTTTACCAGCCCAAGCTTGGTTATTACGAAAGTGAGAAAATTTTTGGTAAACAGGGCGATTTCACCACTGCTGCCGCCATGGGTAATTGGCTTGCTTTGGGCTTTGCTGAAAGCATCACTAAAAGTTGGGAAGCTTTAGAGAACCCCCAAGCTTGGACGTTGATTGAGCAAGGTGGCGGCAATGGCGACTTATTGGTGCATGTGCTTCAAGCTTTATCCGAGCATGGTTTAATACCCAGTCAAATTTTCGCCGTAGAAACCAGTGCACAATTACGCCAACGCCAAACTGAAAACTTTAAAGCGCATGGCTTTGAGGTATCCGTGGTTTCCACCCTTCAAGATATTGAGCCTACAGATACCGCTATCATGTTTAGCAATGAGCTACCTGATGCTTTCCCTGTGCAAGCATTTACCTATCAAGACGAGAAAACCTTAGAACGTGGTGTGGATTGGGATGGGGCGAAGTTTGTTTGGACAGAATTAGAACCCTTAGATACCCATATACAAGAAACAGTTCAAGCAGAGTGGGCAGA
>JALUWH010000184.1 GCA_027019685.1 Ghiorsea sp.
TTCATATTCTAATTGTTGATGATGAGCAGCCAATCCGAGAGTCTTTACAGGGATTGTTTGAGGATGAGGGTTATTTGGTGAGCACCGCGCCTTCGGGTGAAGAGGCTGTTGCACGTTTTCGTAAACATCCTGTTGATTGTATTTTTTTAGATATTTGGATGCCTGGTATTGACGGTTTGGAAACCATGAATCGCATCAAACAAATGGATGCAGATGTGCCTGTAATTATGATGTCTGGGCATGCAACGATAGATACAGCAGTTCGTGCTACCAAGTTGGGTGCATTTGATTTTATTGAAAAACCATTTTCTTCCGAAAAGCTACTTATTTTGTTGCGTAATGCGATTGAAAAGCGTCGTTTGGCAGTAGAAAACTTTGATTTGAAGCAAGAGACAAGTAGAGCTTCATCGCAGCTGATTGGTGATAGCCCTGTGATTCAAGAAGTACGAAAAGCAATTAAAAAAGCCAGTATGAAAGATACACCAATCATGATTATTGGTGATCATGGCACTGGCAAGTCTATAGTGGCACGCTTGATTCATGAAGCCTCGCAGCGACAAGAACAACCATATATTTCTTTTCATCGAGGTGCGTTATCTGAAGAAGAAACACAGCATGAATTATTTGGTTATGAAAAAGGTGCTTTTGTTACAGCACTTTATACACAACGTGGGCGCTTAGAGGCAGCGCACGAAGGTTCGTTATACCTTGAGGATATTACACAAATACCTTTACCTCTGCAGCAGTCTTTACTTAAAGCTATACAAGAAAAACGGGTGCAACGGTTGGGTAATAAGAAACAGTATCCGTGTGATGTACGCTTGATGATGAGTTCTTGTTGTACGCAGGATGTGTTGCTGTCTGATGAATGTTTACTTGCTGATTTATATGCAAAAACCAATGGTGTAACGATTTGCATGCCTAAATTAAAGGAGCGTTTGGAAGATATACCAGCATTACTTACCTTTTTGGCAGAAGAGCAGGTCGAGAGCTTAGGGGGTGATTCCGTTGCATTTTCTGATGATGTGATAGCCTTGCTTCAAGCTTATGATTGGCCTGGTAATATACGTGAGTTACGGAACTATGTTGAGCGCTGTCATATTCTTTGTGCAGGGCAAACGCTAAGCGTAGACACCATGCTTCCTTTGGATGCATCATTGCAAAAACCAAGCTTTTCAGCAGTGCCTGATGATTCAGTGTTGCTGGATGGTTTTCATGATGCGAGAAAACGCTTTGAAAGAAGTTATATTGTGCACCATTTGGAAAAAAATGACTGGAATGTTAGTAAAACGGCGGCGGATATTGGTATGGAAAGAAGTCAGTTGCATAGAAAAATAAAATCACATGACCTAACACCACCCAACAAATGAATATTTTAGTATTGGGTGCAGGGGAAGTAGGCTTTCATATTGCAATGCGATTGGCTGCCGAAGGGCATGATGTTGCTGTGGTGGATAGCAACGAAGAACGTATGCAGCGCGTTGCTGATACTATGGATGTGCGTACGGTGTTGGGTAATGCTGCGCATCCATCAGTATTGGAAAGTGCGGGAGCAAAAAATGCAGATTTGTTGATTGCAGCTACGGCTAGTGATGAAACCAATATGTTGGCATGCCAAGTTGCGCATTCACTGTTTAAAGTGACAACCAAGATGGCGCGTATTCGTGAGCCTGATTTTGCTAACAATAAACAACTATTTGGACGTGATGATCTACCTATTGATATGATTATTTCTCCTGAGCATGAGGCGGCAAGGGCGATTGTGAAACGCTACCAAGTTGCTTCGGCTATGGATGCTCAGGGTTTTGCTGGGGATAGGGTGCAATTGCTGGGCATGATGATTCGACCTAAAAGTTTGCTGGCTGGGTTAGCTTTAGAAGAGCTGGCAGATGTGATGGTAGGTAATCGAGTGTTTGTGGTGGCTCATGAGCACAATCGCAAATGGAAGGTTCCTGCACCTGATACGGTATTGTTGGCAGGTGATAGTGTCTACCTTGCTGTTGCCAGTCATCAGGTTGATGCTGTTGTGGAAGCTTTGGAAGGTTGTAAGCAAGAGCAAAGTGTTAAGCGTAATGTGATGTTGGTAGGCGGTGGTAATGTTGGTTATGCCGTAGCACAAGCTTTAGAGGGCATGGGGGTATCGGTTAAGCTGATTGAGCATAATGAGGAACGTGCCAAATGGATATCAGACCATTTGGACTCAACTATTGTCTTACATGGTGATGCTTTAGACCGTGATTTATTGGAAGAAGAGGCCGTTGCTCATATGGATGATTTTTTGGCGTTAACCAATGATGATGAAACAAACATTTTAAGTAGTTTGATTGCCAGTAAGTATAAAGTTCCGCATGTGGTGACATTGGTTAACCGTGCAATTTATTCGGATCTTGTACGAGAAATAGGCTTGGATGTGATTGTATCACCACGGTTTACAACGGCGGCATCGATTTTGCGCCATGTTCGTAAAGGTAGTATTTTGGGTATGTCGCCTTTGGGAGATGGGACGCTTGAAGTGATTGAAGCTGAGGCATTGGAAACAGCAAAGATTTTGGAATTACCACTTAAAGACTTACGACTACCCAAAGACACTGTGATTGGTGCCATTGTTCGCGGGGACACGGTCATTATTCCTGATGGGGAAAGCATGGTATTGCCAAATGATCATGTTGTTTTGGTATCTAGGGCAGATGCTATCCGTGATATTGAGCGACTTTTTGAAGTTCGTCTTGAGTTTTTCTGATGTTTGAAGGGATGTAAACCGTGCATATTAGAGGTATAATTTGGACATTGGGTGTACTGGCCTGTTTGTTTGCAGGGGGCATGATGCTTCCTGCTCTAGTTGCTTTGTATTATGACTCAGGTCATGCGGATCAGTTTATTTTAGCTGGTGTTTTGGTGCTAATGCTAGGTATTTCTATGGTTAGCTGGGCAGGAGAGGCACCTAAACAGTTGGGTCATAAAGATGGGTTCCTGATTGTAGCTTTGGCATGGGTGGTTTTATCGGTGTTGGGAGCTATTCCTTTTTTAACGACTGGTACTTGTAAGACTGTGATTGATGCATTATTCGAATCGACATCAGGTTTGACCACAACGGGTGCAACAGTATTGACAGGTTTGGACAGCATGCCTCATGCGATTTTATTTTGGCGTTCTATGCAGCAGTGGTTGGGCGGCATGGGAATTATTGTTTTAGCTGTGGCTGTCATGCCACTTTTAGGTGTGGGTGGTATGCAGTTGTTCAAAGCTGAAACTCCAGGGCCTGTTAAAGACAAGTTGACTGCTAGGGTGACAGAAACAGCCAAGGTATTATGGTTGCTTTATTTGGCTACCACAGTGGTGGCAGCCATTGCTTTGAAGGTAGCTGGTATGGGCTGGTTTGATGCGCTTAATCATGCAATGACATCGGTATCCACAGGTGGTTTTTCTACGCATGATGCCAGTGTGGGTTATTTCTCATCACTGTGGATTCGTGGTGTGGTTGTTGTCACTATGATTTTAGGTGCAATTAATTTTACCTTACATTTTATGGCAGTGCGGAATGGCTTTACGCTGCGAACCTATTGGGAAGATGATGAGTTAATGACCTATTTTAAGTGGCTAACAAGCATTATTCTTGTTGTTGGTGTTTTGACGGTTAGTTCAGGCAAAGGCGAATGGAATGAGGTGATTTTTAATATTGTTTCTATTTCCACTTCTGCAGGTTTTGCCGTGAGTGACTATGGACTTTGGCCACCAGCAACGTCTTTGCTTTTTCTCATTGTTATGTTTGTTGGTGGCTGCTCGGGTTCAACGGCAGGTGGAATGAAGGTGATTCGGATTTTATTGCTTTTTCGGCAGGGTATACGAGAAGTTCGCCGCTTGATTCATCCGCATGCTGTGTTGCATGTTAAAGTGGGCAATAAAAGCGTGGAAGGCTCAGTTGTTCAGGCGTTGTGGGGCTTTTTTGCGTTGTATATTGTATGTTTTATTGTTATTTCTGTTTTGGTTGCGATGACAGGTGTAGATATGTTGACTGCAATTTCTGCTTCTGCAGCAACGATTACGAATGCTGGACCTGGTTTTGGGGATGTCGGTCCAGCTTCAACATTTGCAACGTTACCAGACACTGCAAAAGCTTTTTTAATGTTTGGTATGGTGTTGGGAAGGTTGGAAATTTTTACATTTTTTGTATTGCTTGTGCCTGAATTTTGGCGAAAATAAGCTTTTATATCTCGTAAAGTTGGCTATCTGCGTTTAATTCGTCTATTGTACCGTCTAAATATACTTATTTATGAGTGACTTAAACATTATTTAGGGGATGCATTTTTGTGAAAAGAGCATTTTGGAAGACAGATTGGTTTTTGGGGTTAGTGCTTACGCTAGTCTTTTTTGCTACGTATGATTCATCAATCATTAAAAACCTTGAGTTTTCAGTTTATGATTTTGCTCTAGAAAGTAGTGCGCAACCTGCCGATGATAGTATTGTCATTGTTGATATTGATGATGCATCAATTGATTTGATTGGTCGCTGGCCATGGCCCCGCACAGAAATGGCAGATATGATTGAAACCCTGAGTCAAGCTCAAGTTCGTATGATTGGTGTTGATGTTTTTTATAGCGAAGAACAAGCAGACAATGGAAATAATGCAGCACTGAAGTTGGCAAACCTCTTACAAGAACAAGGTGATGCCTTACTCGCAGAAGCAGATGCTTTGGCTGCACAAGGTCGTGAAACAGATGCAGATGCTAAGTTTGCGCAAGCCGATACTAAGCTATTGCAGGCTGATAAAGTTATTGCAGAAGCTATGGCTAAGAATGGCGATGCGAGGTTAGTGAAAGCTGTTCAGCAAGCGGGTAATGTTTTTATGCCCATGTTTTATGAAGCAGGGGAAGCTTTCGGGCGACCTGATAGTACATTACCACCTTATATTTCACGGATGACTATTGAAAACATCGGTGATGTTGATGCCTCAGCATCACCAGTTAGTGCGGTGAAACTATCGTATCCTTTTGCCAAGTTGGCTGAAGTTTCTGCAGGAATTGGTTACCTTAATGTTTTGCCTAGTTTGGATGGCGTGCTTCGTTCAGAGCCTTTGATTGTTGAATATTACGGAAAATTTTTACCGTCTATGTCATTGGCAATGGTAGCGCATGATTTAAACCTGACCATGAATGATGTATTGGTGAATATAGGTCATAGTGTAGAGCTTGGTGCTTTGGTGATTCCGACAGATGAAGTGATGCAGGTTGCACCAAAGTTTTACGCAAATTTAGGCGATAAAGAAGGGCAAGCGTTCCGCCATGTTTCTTTTTATGATTTAAAAGCAGGTAAGGTTCCCCTAGATGTGCTGAAAGATAAAATTGTACTTATTGGGGTGACAGCTGTTGGCATTGGTGAAGGCTACCCAACACCTGTAAGCAATGATATGAATGCCGTAGATTATCATGCTAATGTGATAGAGAGTTTGCTCAACAGTAGTTTTATCACCACGCCTGAATGGGCAGGCATTGTAGGGCTTGTATTACTGCTTGCTGTAGGTTTCTACTTGGCGGTTGTGTTGCCAAGGTTGAGTGCCTTTTTGGGTGCGGTAGTAACGTTTAGCTCCTTGTTGGTTATCATTGGTTATACGTATGTGTCTTTAATTGATAGTGGTTTATGGGTATCAACGATTGCCGCTGCGAGTTTGTTGCTTGTGGGTTATGTTATACTAACTATTAAACGCTTCTCTGCTAGTGAAGATGATAGAGCAAAGATTTCATCAGAGTCTGCTGAAACTAACAAAATGTTAGCTTTATCCTTTCAGAGCCAAGGCATGTTGGATATGGCTTTTGATAAGTTTAGAAAATGCCCACCTGAAGACGATATTTTAGAAGGCATGTATACCTTAGCTCTTGATTTTGAACGTAAACGTCAGTTTAATAAAGCCGCTGCGGTGTATGAGTATATTTTAGAGCATAATCCTAAATTCAAAGACGTGAAACAACGCATGGAACGCACTAAGGATGCTGGTGAATCTATGGTGTTTGGCGGTACTGGTGCAGGTGGTGGAATGGGAACCCTGATGATTACAGGGGGCGCAAAACCTACTTTGGGTCGGTATGAAATTGTGAAGGAAATTGGAAAGGGTGCCATGGGTACGGTATATTTGGGTAAAGACCCTAAAATTAATCGTGATGTGGCAATTAAAACTATGGCATTATCCCAAGAGTTTGAAGGTGATGAGCTGCAAGATGTGAAAGATAGGTTCTTTCGTGAAGCAGAAACAGCTGGTATGTTAAACCATCCGAATATCGTTACTATGTATGATGCAGGTGAAGAACATGATCTTGCTTTTATTGCTATGGAATTTTTGGATGGCACAGACTTGGCACCATATACTAGAAAGGGAAAACTGCTGCCACAAATGGCAACTTTAAAGATTGTTGGTAAAGTAGCCGAAGCATTGCATTATGCAAGCAAGCAACATGTGGTGCATAGGGATATTAAACCTGCTAATATTATGTTACTTAAAGATAAAACAGTAAAAGTAACTGACTTTGGTATTGCACGCATTACCGCATCAAGTAAGACAAAAACAGGTATTGTGTTAGGTACACCTTCGTATATGTCACCTGAACAGCTTTCAGGGAAACATGTTGACGGGCGTTCTGATATTTTTTCTTTGGGCGTGATGTTGTATGAAATGTTGGTGGGTAAGCGACCGTTTAAAGGGGACTCTATGGCAACGTTACTGTTTCAGATTGCCAATGAACCACACCCTGATATTCGTGAGTTTGATCCCAACTTACCCCAAGAGGTAAGTACACTAATTAATGAAATGTTAGAAAAGAACCCAGATAAACGCTTGCCCAATGGTGGTGCGGTAATTCGAGGAATTATTGCATGCTTGAAAGTGATGGCGGCAAAGGATGGTAAAAAATGAGTGCACTTGAGATGATTGCTATCACAGATGTGGGCGTGAAACGAGACCACAATGAAGACTGTGTTGGCACTGATGAAGCAAATGGAATTGCAGTTTTAGCAGATGGTATGGGCGGTCATAATGCGGGAGAAGTTGCCAGTGCAATGGCTGTAGATTTGGTCATGCGTTTGTTAAAAGATGGCATTCAAAGGTTTCCTCAAGGTGAACTTGATGAAGAAACAGGTTTCTCAAAAGAGGCTGTATTAGCACGTAAATCAGCCGTGACTGCCAATAACGTGATTATTGAAACATCTGAAGCAAAACCTGAGTATGCAGGTATGGGTACAACATTGGTTGTAGCTTTATTTTACGGTGACAGAGTGGCTGTATCGCATGTTGGTGATTCGCGTATGTATTTATTACGTGATGAATACTTGACCCACGTCACAGAAGATCATTCATTAATACAAGAGCAAGTGCGACGTGGTTTGCTGACGGCTGAAGATGCACGTAATTCATCCATTAAGAATTTGGTTACGCGGGCTTTGGGTGTTGAGAAAGATGTTGAAGCTGATGTTGTAGAAGAAATTACACGTGTGGGTGATATTTATATGATGTGTTCAGACGGTTTAACGGATGTAGTGCCCGATGAAGCGATTCGTTTGACCATGATTGAACATGTGAATCATTTGGATGTTGCAGCTCAAACACTGATTGACTTAGCTAATGATGCAGGTGGCCCTGATAATATTTCAGTGATATTGATTCGGGTCAAAGGTTCGACATCGCGCAAAAAAGGTTTATTTTCGCGACTATTTGGAGGGAAATAAGATGGGTACCAAGCTTATTTTAAAGTTCAAAGACACTGTTATTTCTGAATTTGAGCTTAATCAGGAAGAAACAACGATTGGGCGAAAACCTGAGAATACTATTCATATTGATAATTTGGCTGTCAGTAGTAAACATGCCAGAGTATTAAAGATTGGTAAAAAGGTCATTCTTGAAGACTTAGGGAGTACCAATGGCACCCTAGTCAATGGACAAGAAACGTCGAAACATATTTTAAATAATGGCGATGTGATTACAGTCGGTAAACATACGTTAACATTTGTCGCCCTCGAAAATGAAAGCCCTGTTGCAGCACCTGCTGAGGAAGAGGAAGATGATATGGACAAAACCATGATTATCAGCTCAGCAGCTAGGGAAGAGATGATGACGCAAGGTGGGGCAAAACCTTCTGGTACATCTTCACCAATGGTGTTGGCTAAGGTTCAATATATTTCAGGTCCATTGATGGGCAAAGTGGTAGAGTTAAAGTCTTCGCTTACCAGCATTGGTAAAGGTGATGGTTGTAAGATTAAAGTGAAAGGCTTGCTTGTAGGCAAACAAGCTGCAGTTATTACGCGTAGACCTACAGGTTATCATATTACTTACCTAGAAGGGATGAGTAAACTTAAAGTGAATGGTGAAGTGGTTGGTAGTTCACCGCGTGTTTTAAAAGACGGTGATATTATTGAATTAAGCGATACCAAGCTGGAATTCTTTATTAAGGAATAAAAAGTACACCTGACCAATGACGCTTAACATTAAGCCTCTGATAATATGAGTTATCAGAGGCTTTTTTTATTTAAGCTAACCAGTGTCGCGCATTTTGGAACATGCGTAACCAAGCACCTTGATCCTGATTTGTTTCAGGGTAATAAGAAAATTGACTGTTTCTAAATAAACGCTCGGGATGTGGCATCATAATATTAAATCGCCCATCATTAGAAGTGAATCCAGTCAGACCTTGTGGCGAACCATTGGGATTGTGGGGATAAGTGGTTGCAGCTTGTCCTTGAGCATCGATATAGCGTAAATATGCCGCAGCATGTTGTTGGTTGTCATGTTTAAACACAGCGCGACCTTCACCATGGGCAACAACCAAAGGAAGTTTAGAGCCTTGCATATCTTGCATGAGGATGGATGGTGAATCCATGACCTCAACCATCAATAAACGTGCTTCAAATTGTTCAGAAATATTGCGTTCAAAACTTGGCCAATGCTCTGCACCTGGAATCATTCCCTTAAGCTGACTCATCATTTGACAACCATTACATACACCTAAGGCGAACACATCGTCACGGTGAAAGAATGTTTGAAACTCATTAGCTGCACGTGGGTTAAATTGAATGGAATTTGCCCAGCCGCGCCCAGCACCCAACACATCACCAAAAGAGAAACCACCACAAGCCACAAGCCCTTGGTAATCCTCTAATGATACACGTCCTTCAATCAAGTCAGACATGTGTACATCTACTGATGTGAAACCTGCTTTATCAAAGGCTGCTGCCATTTCAACTTGTCCATTCACACCCTGCTCACGCAATACTACCATTTTAGGGCGTGTTTTATTGATGAATGGCGCAGAGATATTTTCACTAATATCACAGGTTAAATCAGCAAATAATCCTTGGTCATCAGGGTTGTTAATCGCATCAAATGCTTGTTTGGTGCATTCAGGGTTGTCACGCAAGCTTGCCAATTGGTGTGAAGTTTCTGTCCAGACTTGTTGAAGTTCTAAAACAGCTTCATCCAATACCGTTTCGTTTTGATGTGCGATATGTAATTGCAAGTCGTCATTGGTGCTGCCAATGGTATGTGAAATATGATTTAGACTTTGTTTTTCAAGTATTTGCAAGACTTTCGCTCTGTCATTACGTTGGACTTGAATCACAGCACCCAATTCTTCAGCGAATAGGATAGATAAAGCATCTTCACCAAGCCCATCCAGATAAATATCAATACCTGTACGCCCTGCAAAGCTCATTTCAGCTAATGTGGTTAACAAACCACCATCAGAGCGGTCGTGGTAAGCCAATAACAATCCATTTTGATTGAGGTTTTGGATAGCCTTAAAGAAGTTGGCAAACATGGCTGCATCATCAAGGTCGGGCGTTGTGTCACCTGTTGCTTGATAAACTTGTGCTAGGCAAGAGCCACCCAAACGGTTTTTACCTTGTCCTAAGTCAATCAATATCAGGTCGGTTTCACCCATGTCTGTGCGCAGTTGCGGTGTGAGTGTTTTGCGTATGTCGGTTACAGGTGCAAAAGCAGATACAATCAATGAAAGTGGGGAAACCACTTCTTTTTTCTTTTTACCTTCAAACCATGTGGACTTCATGGATAAAGAGTCTTTACCTACAGGAATGGAAATGCCTAATGCAGGGCATAATTCCATGCCCACAGCTTGAACAGTATCATACAATGCAGCATCTTCACCTTCATGCCCACAAGCTGCCATCCAGTTGGCAGACAATTTAATATCACCCAATTTGGCAATAGAGGCTGCAGCAATATTGGTTAAAGCTTCACCCACTGCCATGCGTCCAGAGGCTGCAGCATTGAGCACCGCAATAGGTGTGCGTTCGCCCATTGCCATGGCTTCACCTGTATAGTTGGTGAAATCAGAAGCGGTGACTGCCACATCCGACACGGGCACTTGCCAAGGGCCAACCATTTGGTCGCGAGCCACCAAACCTGTAACCGTTC
>JALUWH010000185.1 GCA_027019685.1 Ghiorsea sp.
ACCTCTTTAGGCTGATAAAAACAATCCACAGGACATACCGCAACGCAAGCAGTATCAACACAATCTTTACAAAGCTGGGTAACAACAAAAGCCATGATTTTCACCTCTTTAGGAAATAGAAATAACGAGTAGGTGCGAACTATACGAGTAAACATCATTTAGCCAAGCACAGAATGATATATGTGTGATGGATGTTATGTGCAGTGTTCAAAAAATGGTATAGCTTTGCCGCATGGATATATCGTATTTTGATTTTTTGATGCCCATACAGTGGTTTGGCTTGGTTATGGCTATATTGCTTTTTATAACGCTTTACTTTTTTCATCGGCATAGGAAATCGGATGCTTTCTTGTTAAAAAAAGCATGGCAAGAGCATAGTTGTGAACATATGAAGGATGCTGTCCTATTTGATGGGGTAGATAGCTATCTTTTTGCTGATGATGTAGTGCTATTGCAGGGGAAAATATTGATTGTAAAGCGTGATGCAAGCCAAGGTTATATTTTTGGTGCCAGCAATATCCATGAGTGGACATGTGTAAAAAATCATGTGACAGGAAAATTTAACAATCCTTTAGAAAAGGTAGGGCACTTTGTCACCCAAGTGAAACAAGAGTGTGGTTTTGATGCTGTAGTGGGTTGTGTATTGTTTGGTAGCCAAGCTACTTTCCCTAAAGGCGTTCCTGATGGTGTATTACAAATGCACATATTGGCTGATGACCTTGAAAAGCTTAAAGGCGATAAGCAGCAGCATGACGCAGCAAAAGCAGCATGGGACAAACTAACGCAAATGGTTGCGCATGATAAAAGTGAAGTGACCTCATAAAAAGCATTTGTAGCGGTCATCTTGCCGAGTTAAAATTTAACTATGTAGGTTAGCCAACTTGGTTACCCTGAGTTAAGTCGTTGGGCAACCAAGTTGGCATGGTTTTGTTGTGGTATTTAAGCTTGTGACAAAAAGCGTTCAGCATCAAGTGCTGCTTTGCAGCCTTCGCCTGCTGAAGTAATAGCTTGGCGATACACAGGGTCTGCCACATCGCCTGCAGCAAATACACCAGCTACAGATGTTGCTGTTGTTTTACCCTTGGTGATAACATAACCAGTATCATCCATTTCAAGCTGACCTTTGACAAAATCAGTGTTGGGCTTGTGACCAATAGCAATAAATACACCATGTACTAACAATTCTTTGGTGCTGTCATCGGTAGTTGAACGCAAACGTGCGCCAGTCACACCTGAATCATCACCCAAAACTTCGTCTAATACATGATTCCATTCGATATTTACATTATCCAAGCTCATCAATTGGTCTTGCATAATTTTTTCAGCACGAAGTTCATCACGGCGGTGGACTAAGGTGACAGACTTACAAATATTGGCTAAATAAATGGCTTCTTCTACAGCGGTATCACCACCACCGACAACAAGTACATCTTGGTTACGATAAAAGAAACCATCACATGTGGCACATGCAGATACACCTTTACCACTGAATTTTTCTTCGGATTCCAAACCAAGGTACATGGCAGATGCACCAGTCGCCAAGATTAGAGCGTCACATGTATATTCACCATCATCACCTGAAAGTTTGAATGGGCGAGAGGATAAATCAGAGCTATGGATATGATCCCAAATTATTTCAGTGCCAAAACGCTCGGCTTGGGCTTTGAAATCTTCCATCATTTCAGGGCCTTGAACGCCATCTTTGTAACCAGGGTAGTTATCCACATCCGTTGTTGTGGTGAGTTGTCCACCTGGCTGAATACC
>JALUWH010000186.1 GCA_027019685.1 Ghiorsea sp.
AAAAAAGTAGATTTTGATGTATGGCAACATCCTGCACGTTTAACGCCACTCAAAAAAATATGGGTGGCATGGAAAGCATACCGCTATGAGAAAAAAGCAGTCAAAAAAGGTTTGCCCTTGCGGTTAGACTTTTAATGGCGCAATCTGGTGTTCAACGTGTTGCCGTAGTTGGCGGTGGTATTTCAGGTTTAACGGCAGCATTACGCCTTGCTGAATCAGGTTATCAAGTCGATGTGTTTGAGGCTGCACCCGCCTTGGGTGGGCGCACCAAATCGTTTTACGATGAAGACGTGGATGAATGGGTGGATAATGGGCCTCATGCCATGGTGGGTGCATATCATGCCACACGCAAACTGCTTGAGGATGTGGGAGCGACTTCGCATGTGTCATGGCAATCATCGCTTACCTTATCGCTGTGGGATAAACAGCGCGGCTCATTTGATTTAAAAGCAGCATCTTGGTTGCCCGTTAATTTGGCATTGATTTGGGCAGTTTATCGTTTGCCTAGTCACAATTTTTCTAGTGTGAAAGCTATGCTGCGCTTAGCGATGACTATGATGAATCGGGGTGATACACAAACCGTGCAACAATGGATGGATGAAATCGATGCACCAGCAATATTGGTGCAAGATATGTTGGAAGTCTTGTGTTTGGGGGTAATGAATGAACCCATGCAGACTGCCAATGCCAAAACATTTGCCAGAGTGCTTGCTACATCATTTTCATCACACAAAAACGCAAAAATGGGTTGGTTTAACAAGCCTTTATCTCAAGCTTTGGTTGCGCCTATGGCTGATAAGCTGCGTGGCTTGGGGGTAAATATGGTGTTGCGGCATAGCGTGCGTAGCTTTGATGAGCTAGACCATGATGCAGTGGTGTTGGCATTGCCTGCTTTTGCCCGCAATCGTTTGTTGGGTATCAAGCAAGACGTGGACACCCAAGCCATTACCAATATTCATTTGTGGTTTGAAGAAAACTTAAACTTGCCCAATATGATGCAAGGTATGCTGGGCACTTATGGACAGTGGTTGTTTGATGTATCCAAGATGATGGGTCAAACAACAGGGCTTCACCATGTTTGTATGATTATCAGTGCGGATGAAACAGAGTTGTCACAAGCGGCATTGATAGACACAGCTTTGCAGGAAATTGAAACGTTGTTGGGTAGAGCACTTCCTGAACCAAAAAAAACACGTTTTATTCGTGAAAAAAGAGCAACTGTTTTGGTGCGAAACCAGGAGAACCTTGATTTATCTGAGCATGTTTTTCTTGCTTGTGAATCACCTACGCCTGGTGAACTGCCTGCAACCATTGAACTTGCGGTAATTTCGGGTGAAAAAGCTGTCCATGAGTTGCTCCATTGGGATAAAAGTCACAAAAATTAATGCTTGACACAGTAACTTATTCACTTTTTTGAGACCGTGTCATATCTTTATCACAATTAGGCTGGCTTGTTTGTTTAAACCTGTAAGTACGTATGTATAAGCTATTGTAAATAAAGGATATAATAGCATTGCCTAAAAAATAGACAGTAAGGTTGTGTGGCTTAAGTGTTTAATATTATGCTGGTTGTATGCAGTGTTATCCACAAAGTTATCCACAGGTTACGTGGACAACTTTTTAAGAGACATTAAAAAAGCTTAATCGATAAGGGTTTCGGGGGCTTTTGAGCGAAAGAGAGTGTGAAATAATGCAAAAAGATACGGGTATAGATACACCAAAGGTGGCAAAAAGAGAGGCTTATGCAGTCATCAAAGCATCGG
>JALUWH010000187.1 GCA_027019685.1 Ghiorsea sp.
ATCATATTCCCAACATTAGCTACCCCGAAGACTTGCCTATCAGCCAAAAGCGTGCGGATATTGCCAAAGCCATTGCAGCACATCAGGTCACCATTATCGCAGGAGAAACAGGCTCAGGAAAAACCACACAAATCCCCAAGATATGTTTGGAGCTTGGTCGCGGTATTGAAGGTAGTATTGGGCATACCCAACCGCGCAGAATTGCTGCAAGAAGTGTGGCGACTCGCATTGCAGAGGAATTAAAATCACCCTTGGGAAAAGATGTGGGTTATAAAATCCGTTTTTCCGACCACACCCAACCCAACACTTATATCAAGCTGATGACCGATGGTATTTTACTGGCTGAAATTCAACATGACCCCCGTCTTTTGAAATATGACACCATCATTATTGATGAGGCTCATGAGCGCAGTTTAAATATTGATTTCTTGCTGGGTTATATCAAAAATATCCTGCCCAAACGCCCTGATTTAAAAGTGATTATCACATCAGCCACCATCAATACCGAGCGCTTTTCTAAATTCTTTCATGATGCACCTGTGATTGAAGTGTCTGGGCGCAGTTATCCTGTGGATATTGAATATCTGCCACTATCCGATGAAGACGATGATAAGTCGCTTGAAAATGCCATTATTCGTGCTGTTGATGAAGCCGCAGAATATGAACCTTTGGGCGACATCCTGATTTTTCTACCTGGTGAGCGTGAAATCAGGGATATAAGCCATGCCCTGAACCAACATGCTATGCGCAATACCGAAGTTTTGCCTTTGTTCTCACGCCTTTCTCCTGCCGAGCAGGATAAGATATTTAAGGGGCATAAAGGGCGGCGTATTGTTCTGGCAACCAATGTTGCAGAAACATCTTTAACTGTGCCAGGGATTCGTTTTGTCATTGATTCAGGGCTTGCTCGTATCAGTCGATATAGCCCCAAGTCTAAAGTACAACAGCTCCCCATCGAACCCATTTCCCAAGCTTCTGCCAATCAACGTGCTGGGCGCTGTGGGCGTGTGGCGGCGGGTATTTGCTTTAGGCTTTACAGTGAAGAAAATTTCAACAGTCGTCCTAAACATACCGACCCTGAAATTTTAAGAACCAATCTCGCCAATGTGATTTTACAAATGGTTAACTTAGGGCTGGGTGACATTCATAAGTTTGATTTTATGCAACCACCTGAAAAGCGTAGCATACAAGATGGGTATAAGCTGCTTGAAGAGTTACAGGCGATTGATAAAAACATGGTTGTCACCGAACAAGGTAAACAGCTTACCCGCCTACCTGTGGATCCCCGATTCGGACGCATGATTTTGCAGGCAGACAAAGAACGAAGCCTGCATGAAGTGTTGATTATTGTGGCTGCCTTATCCGTGCAAGACCCCAAAATAAGACCTGCTGATAAACAACAAAAAGCAGACGATAAACACCGTATTTTCACGGATAAAACATCCGACTTTTTATCATGGCTTAAGCTTTGGCAATGGTATCAAGAGCAGAGTAAACATTTGAGCAAATCGCAGCTTAGAAAAACCTGTACTACCCATTTCTTATCCTATTTGAGAATGCGTGAATGGGTGGATTTGCACGGACAACTATTGGGCATAGTACGTGAGCTAAAACTCACTCCCAACCAAGAAGAAGCCAAGCCTGATGACATTCATAAAGCCATGCTTGCAGGCTTGCTTAGTCATACCATTAAAAAGCGGGAAGAAGCCAAAAAGGGTGAAGCTCCATTTATCGGTGCGCGGGGTTTGCAAGTCCACTTATTCCCCGGCTCTCCTGTGAGCAAAAAACCACCACGCTGGTTGATGGCAGGTTCATTGGTTGAAACATCGCGTTTATTTGCACGAAACCTTGCACCCATCAAACCCGAATGGTTAGAAGCCTTAGCCCCCCACCTGCTCAAACACACCTACAGTGAGCCCCATTGGTCGAAGAAACGGGCGCAAGTTTGTGCTTATGAAACCGTGACCTTGTATGGCTTACCCATCATCAGCCGCCGTGTTGTGCATTTTGGTGCGATTGACCCTATAGTATCTCGTGAACTTTTTATTCGTCATGCTTTGGTACATCATGAATTTCACAGCTTTGGCAAATGGTTTAAACACAACACAAAACTACTGGCAGAGATAGAAAACATGGAAGCCATGCATCGCCGCCGTGATTTGATGCGTGATGAACAAACCCGCTTTGATTTCTTTGATGCGCTTATTCCTGAACATGTGTATAGCGGCAAATTATTTGAGCAATGGCGCAAGAAAGCTGAAAAAGACAATCCAACACTTCTCTATTTAAGCAAAGAAATTTTACTCGATGATTCAACACACACTGTTGATAAACAGCAGTTTCCCACCCACTTGGAAACCAATGGCTTAAAGCTCAAACTACAATACCACTTCGACCCCAGCCATCATGCCGATGGTATCACTGTGCAAGTGCCAATCATGGCACTAGGGCAACTCAAAGCTGAGCCATTTGAATGGTTGGTACAGGGCATGTTAGAAGAAAAAATCACAGCACTTATCAAAGCTTTGCCCAAATCGCTGCGTAAAAACTTTGTGCCTGCGCCTCAGTTTGCCGCAGCTTGTGTCAGCAATCTCACTTTTGCGCAAGGTTCACTGCTGCTTGCCTTATCGCGTGAGTTGCAACGCATGACTGGCATTTATATCCCCACCCAAGATTGGCAAGTCGATAAACTACCCGCTCATTTACGCATGAAGTTTGAAATCCGTGATGCCCATAACAAAGTCATCGCCACAGGGCATCAACTGGGTTTATTGCAAAAGCAATACGCCCACCTTGCTCGTGTGGATACAACGCAGCAAAAACACACAGCCATTAAACTACAACAAAATATCACCCGATGGGACTTTGGCGAGCTGGCTGAAGTGGTCACCAGTCAAAAACAAGGCATGCAGATTGCCCAGTTCCCCGCTTTGGTAGATAAACAAAACAGTGTTTCTATCAACCTTTTGGAAAGCGAAGCTGCTGCGCTCAAAGCGACACGGCAAGGTGTAAAACGACTGCTTATGCTGAGTTTACACCAGCAAGTCGATATGCTGCGCAAAAACATGCCCAAACAAAAAGAATTGGCTTTGTATTATGTTAGCCTAGGCAAAGCTGAAGATTTGCGTGAATCCATCATCAGCCAAACATTTGAGCAGGTATTTTTGCAAGACTTAGAAGCATTGCCCCGTAATGCCAAAGATTTTCAAATGCTCTTGGATCAAGGCAGAGCCAAAGTGGTCAAACAAGGGGCAATCATTGCCGAACAAGTATGTAAAACCTTACAAAATTATGCTGAATTACAAGGCAAGCTGGTTAATGTTAAAGCTGCAGCCCTAACCCCTGTGGTGCAAGATATACAACAACAAATGCAGCACATCATATACCCTGATTTTGTGCAACACACCCCAAGCCAATGGTTGCCACACCTACCACGCTTTATACAAGCCGTTGTATTACGCTTGGAAAAAGCGGGGCAACACTTAGCACAAGATTCCGCTAACACCAAAGTATTACAACAATTCTGGTTGCAATACCAACAACGAAAAGAGCAATGTGAAAAACATCATGAAGACACCACGCAACTCATAGAATTTCGCTGGTTGTTAGAAGAGCTTCGCGTTGCATTGTTTGCCCAAAGCCTGAAAACATCCATACCTATATCCATCAAACGCATAGAAAAGCATTGGTCATCCATTCTGTCACAATAAATGGTGCGATATATCACTAGAAGTTTCTTGTTGCTATAGTATGTTTGCTCGCCCCCCATTGTGCAGGTTTAGGAGTTTTGTGTTCCCCATGAAAAAAGTCAGTTTAATCATATTGCTTGGCATAACTACATCTTTGGCAGCTTTCGCAGTCGTTAAACAATGGGAAGAAGATAAGCGTCAGGCAGAGTATAACCATCGTGCAAATGCCCATAATGCTTCCATTATAGCTGGCTTTGACAGCCTAAAAAAACAACTCGAAGATATACGTTACCTTCTCGAATACGATATGATTGATGAGAAAAAGAATCCCCAATCTCCACGTGAACTTTTGGATATGTTCACCCCGGCTTTAACCCATGAACCTGCACTTGTAGATATAGATTGGGCAGCACTAGACCCTTATACAGGTCAAGCCCACATCATTTATAGCCTTAAACATCAAACCAATATTGAAAAAAGCCCCGTTCTTCTGAATAAACAACCTCTCACAGCAAGAATCACACAAGAAGATTCAGATCGTTATATATTGGAGCTCACCAGCCCCATCAGCAACACCATCAACACCATCAATCAACCTACAATTAAAGGCAAACTCATTGCCGCACTTGTTACCGAGTGGGATTTCAAAACCTTAATCGAACAAGCGTTGAAGAATACGCCTGTGGCTGCACAAGACATCCGTATTATTTGTGTAGAAAACAATAAAAAAACAGAGGTTTATGTTCATGCATCCCGTAGCCGAACCGAAGCCGATAAAGATGTGCACACGTATATAAATTATAATGCCACCTTTACTTTTGCTAATCTAACCATACAAGCAAAGTATGAAGCTGCACCCAAGTTTCTTGAAAACTTCCCTATTGTACTTGCTTGGCAAACCCTATTTATTTTGCTTGCCGCCACCCTTTTACTTGCTTGGTATATTTATAAAAAAGACAAATACACCGAACATGTTGAACAACTTGTCGAAAAACGCACAAAGAAACTTAACAAAAAACGCAAGGAATTGCGCCAAATCATTGAAAATCTCCAAGATATTTATTATCAAATCGACCTTGAAGGCAATGTACATATGATATCACCTTCCATTGGCTCTCTTGGTTATACCCCTGATGAAGTGCAAGGTAAAAATATGCAAAACTTCTGCGTTGATAGTGATGAGTTTAAAAAATTATTACTCGTTTTACATGATAGTGGTGACGGCAAAATACATAACCACCAGATCCGTGTTAAGCACCACAATGGTAGTTTGCGCTGGTTATCCATGAATGCCCAATACCGATATGATGAAAATCAGAAAATTGTGAATATTGAAGGTACATTGCGTGACTTCACAGCAGTTAAAGAACAACAAGAAAAACTTCAACAGTCTGACAAACTTGAGCTTTTAGGGTTGATGGCAGGTAGCATCGCACACAATTTCAACAATATTCTTACTGCAATTTTAGGTCATGCCTCCATAGCCCGCATGTCTTCTCAATGTGATGCGGAGCTGACCCAACATATGGATGCCATTGAAGACTCAAGTGCCAAAGCTGCTGAAATATGTAAACAAATGCTTGCCTATGCAGGACAGGGTAATTATTGCGTACGCTCGCTATATTTAAATCCATGCCTTGATGAAATCAAAGCAATGACCAGCGCTTCTATTCCTGAAAATATTCAGCTTGATTTTTCCTTGGCTGATGACTTAGCTACCATCCGTGCTGACAAATCGCAAATTCAACAATTGACTATCGACTTAATATTAAATGCCGCAGAATCTTATGAACAAGAAGCAGGAACCGTGCACATCACAACGGGTAGCCAAGTCTTAAAAGCACAAGACTTGAAGTCATGCGTCGAATCAGAACAAGCATCACCAGGACCCCATATCTTCCTGCGTATTCAAGATACAGGCTGTGGCATTTCTCAAGACATGCAGAAAAAAATACTTGAGCCTTTTGTAACCAGTAAATTTATGGGTAGAGGGCTAGGCTTAAGTGCAGTACGTGGCATTGTACGCTCTCATCACGGGTCTATTTTATTAGAGTCTGAAGAGGGTAAGGGAACCACCATCACCGTCTTCTTCCCTATTGACAAACAAGAAGCATAAGCAGAACTTCCGCCGCCTTATGAACAACACAAGCGCAATGAAACGAATCACCAAGCTATGGCTCGCCTTGCCATCGGCTGTGGTTTGTTTTGTCTAACGTTTACACTTCGTAATACCTACACAAGCAACCGCAGAAATTCTGCTTCGTTGCTTGTTCATCATTTAAACATCTAACATTCAGATTTTCTCGGTTGCTCTATATCAAAAAGAGGAGCAACACATGAACGTTCAAGAAGTTCATCAACATGAAAAAAGAAATCACTTTATCGGCATCATGCTTGCCACGGGTGCAGCCCTTGGCTTTTCCGTCAAAGCTATTTTTGTCAAACTGGCATACACATATGATGTGGATGCATTAACCATGCTTATGTTCCGCATGATGTTTGCCCTACCCTTCTTTATGTTGATGATTTGGCTTGAAGAGCGCAAAACTTCCGTACGTATAACCAAGCACCAGTTGATTGCCGTCACAGGATTAGGCTTGGTTGGATATTACTGCTCTAGCTTATTAGATTTCATGGGTTTGATGTATATCAGCGCAGGTTTGGAGCGTTTAATCCTATTTATATTCCCCACGATGGTAGTGTTTATGTCTGCGGTTTTTTTTGGCAAACGCATTCAAAAAGAAGCTTATATCGCTTTGGCATTAAGCTATGCAGGTATTACTGCGGCTATGGTGAATGATGTGCAAATATCGGGCGAGCATGTGATGCTTGGTTCTGTGTTGGTATTTATCGCCACCATCACCTACTCCGCTTTTTTGGTGGGTAGCGGCGAACTGATACCACAAATTGGTGCGCGCCGCTTTGCAGCATATGCCATGTTTGTCTCATGTTTGGCTGTGTTTATTCACTTTGGCATTGCAAGAGGTTTTGCTGATTTTTCGCAACCCATGGCTGTGTATGGTTATGGCATGGCGATGGCTGTGTTTTCCACAGTATTGCCTTCATTTATGTTGGCAGCAGCTATTCACAGGATTGGCGCAAGCCAAACATCCATCGTGGGAGGCTTAGGTCCTGTCGCCACCATTGGTTTAGCTGCCGTATTCTTAGCTGAACCGTTAACTTTGATGCAGCTATTGGGTGCAGCATTGGTCATAAGTGGTGTATTTATTTTAGGAAAGAAAAAGGAGAAATTGGTATGAGTCAAATTAAGGTTTATGGCATTAAAGAGCATTTAAACCCAATTAAACAAAAACTATCCGATGTTATTCATGATTGTGTCGTGGAAGCATTAGCGTTCCCACGCGATAAACGTGCGCATCGCTTCTTCCCACTGGATAAAGAAAACATGTTTTATCCAGCTGGGCGGACAGATGCCTACACAATTATCGAAATCACCATGATTGAGGGTCGAAGTAAAGCTACTAAAAAGCGACTTATTCGACTTCTCTTTGATAACATTCAAGATAAGCTTGGCATCACCCACCAAGATATTGAAATATGTATTTATGAAAGCCCTGCTGAAAATTGGGGCTTTCGCGGCAAACATGGGGATGAAATACAATTGAACTATAAAATTGAAGTGTAAGCTTGATAACTTAGCTTCGACTTACGCTGCAATATCATAATATCGTCATACCCACGAAGGTGGGTATCCAGTAACATGGATGCCCGTTTTCACGGGAATGACAAACCAACGAGGATTATCCATGTTAAAAGCAATACTCACACTTACTTGTATATTTGTTGCACCTGTATTTGCAGGTGCAGAGCCCATTCCTATTGGACAATTCTCGACAGGCTCACTTAGTGGCTGGGAAGAAAAAGAGTTTGAGGGGAAAACGCAATATGTATTGGTAAACGATGATGTTCTTGGCAAAACTGTACTCAAAGCAGAAAGTAATCATGGTGCATCAGGGTTATTTCGTGAAATCAAAATAGACTTAAATAAAACGCCCTATTTGAACTGGTCTTGGAAAACATCATCCGCATTCAAAGGTATCAACGAAAATGAAAAAGCGGGTGATGATTTTGTTGCGCGTATTTATGTGGTGGTGGATGGAGGTTTCTTTTTCTGGAAAACAATTGCCTTGAATTATGTGTGGTCATCCTCGCATCAAAAGGGAGATAAGTGGGACAACCCCTTCACCTCCAATGCCACCATGTTTGCCGTGGAATCAGGCAAGGAAAACTTGAACACATGGCAACATTACAAACGCAATATTCGTGAAGATTTAAAACGACTTACAGGCAAAGATGAGCAGTACATCGATGCCATTGCCATCATGACTGACACGGATAATACTGGTTTATCTGCGACCACCTATTTCGGTGACATCTTTTTTAGTTCGGAATAAGCACCATTAGAGAGGTGCTTTTTACATGTATTTGAGACAAACAGCACCACTATAGTCAGTTATGAATTGCCTACAATTTGTCATCCTCGCGAAGGCGGGGATCCATTGCACATCAGATTTATTCATGGATCCCCGCCTTCGCGGGTATGACGAGTAAAGCGGTTACCCTATACATGAACTGATATATTCAACAAAAACATAGATGAAAGTCAGACCATAACCATGGTTTTGCAGCCGATTGCTTTAAGTCTGACAGACTCCTAAGCTCCCGCCCATGAGTGTTCGTATTGATAAATGGCTTTGGGCTGCCCGCTTCTACAAAATGCGCAGCCTTGCTACCGAGGCCTGCAAAGGCGGACATATTCTTATCAATGGCGTGCGGGCTAAGGCATCCAAGGTAGTCAGCCTCCATGATGAAATCCAAATTCAAAAAGAAAAAGAATCGTTTACTGTCATCGTCACAGGTTTAGCGGAGAAGCGAGGCTCAGCCAAAATCGCCCAAGGTTTATATACGGAAACACCTGAAAGCTTAAGACACCGCGCAGAATGCAATGAACAAAAGAAGTTTCAAACCTATTTTGCACCCTCTCCAGACAAACGCCCTGATAAACGTAATCGACGAAAAATCCAACAATTTAAAGGACGATAACCCAAAATTAAAATACTTTAATAAAATCCCTTGCTTGAGAATAATCACATGTTAAGAATTGCACTTGAAAAAGTAAGGGCATCCTACTTTTTAATTGAATTAAAATATTTCTCAGAGGGGAATTCAATGAAACATATTTCAACTGCACTTGCATTAAGTGCAATGCTTGCAACACCAGCGTTTGCATTCGATCAAGGGCATCACGCAGAAGGGGCACACGGCCATAAAGCTGTCGCTGATAAAGTGATTGCAGCACAACGTGAAGAGCTAGCCAAAAATACAGAAGGAAAAGGTTTTGGACCACAATCACCACGTGATATTGATCATGCAGCGGGTAATAATAAACGTATCTTTAGCACCGCACCTGCATATACGCGCATGAACCTTTGCAACATCCATTTCCATAAAAATGCAGAGCATAAAGGTGGTGAGTTCACTATTTACGCTGGCAACGGTAATGGCGAAGGTTACCAAAGTGGTTACCGTGCAGATATTTCGCACTACAGCCACGCTGAGTTAAAACCAACACGGCATGACATTTGCCCAAGTTCACACTCTCACTTGGTACCAGGTGACACTATTGAAGTGCATTATGTACACACCACTGCACAAGTAAAACCTGGCCCAACTTTAGGCTCTTGTTTAAATGATGCGATTGGTAATCCTCAATTGCGTGTTGAAACACAGGTCTATACAGTGGTTAATGACAAACATGCAGCAGACTTTATGGAACTCACCAAATACAAAAAAATTGGTGCATACTATCAAGCAACGCATATTCCAAATAACACAGGCACACCTATTTCCTATGAAGGCTCAACAACTGGCCCTGGTTACAATGAAAAAGGTTCACCTTTCCAAGTTTCTTGGAGTGTTCGTCCTCAAGTGATGAAAGTAAACATCGAAACTGTTGGCGAATGGTGTAAAGGTAACGATTTTAAAGAAGACCATGCACATGGTGTTCGCAACCTTGTGAAAAACCCTGATTTGTTATCTAAAATTAAGTAATTCACACAAAACATATCAAAGCTGCCTTCGTATGAAGGCAGCTTTTTTTGTGCCTTAAACACATCGGAAACGTCAAAAAACAAACATGTCTTGCCAAATAAATTATCACTGTCATTATTTTGACCATCTGAACACCACTTTGGAGGGGAAAATGAAGCAGTCGGCATATATGTTATTGGTTGATGATGAAGAAGAACTTCGCTCCACCCTCCAAGAAACCCTAGAGCTTTCTAATTACCATGTCATGACCGCTAGTAATGCTACCCGAGCCAAAGATGCAGTAGAAAACGGTAAATTTGATGTTGCCATCCTTGATATTCGTTTGCCCGACGGTAGTGGTTTAGACTTACTCAAATCATTCAAAGAAAGTGACCCCGATATGGGAATTATCCTAATTACGGGTTATTCCGAAGTTGAATCAGCAGTACAAGCCATT
>JALUWH010000188.1 GCA_027019685.1 Ghiorsea sp.
AGTTGAGAAAATTATTTTAACACGACCTGCTGTAGAAGCAGGTGAAAACCTTGGTTTTTTGCCTGGTGATTTGCAGCAAAAAGTTGACCCTTATTTACGCCCGCTTTTTGATGCGCTTTCGGATATGTTAGGCACAGAAAAAATGGGATCATTGATGGAGCAAGGGGTGATTGAAATTGCACCTTTAGCTTATATGCGTGGGCGTACACTTAATGATGCCTTTGTGATTTTGGATGAAGCACAAAATACAACCAAAGCACAAATGAAAATGTTTTTAACCCGCCTTGGTTTTGGCTCAAAAATGGTGGTGACTGGTGACGTAACACAGGTGGACTTACCACGTGAGCAGGATAGTGGTTTGTTGCAAGTATTAACGGTGTTGGCTGGTGTGAAGGATATTGGTATTTGTCGTTTGAGTGCTGAGGATGTGGTTAGGCATAGGTTGGTTGAGAGCATTGTACAGGCTTATGATAAACATGATTGATATGATTGTAGATGATGATGTTTCACCATTGGTTTCGCAGCAGAACATTGAAAATGTAGTGAAAGTGAGTTGTTTAGTAGTGGAAAACATCACACAACCATCCGTTTGTATTCGGTTTTCCAGTGATGAAGTGGTGCGGCAACTGAACGCGCAATGGCGGGATAAAGATAAGGTAACTGATGTGTTATCTTTTCCCATGCAAGATGGGGATAGTTTTGATGCCGATGAATCGCTTGGTGATATTATTTTAGCAGTGCCCTTTGTGCAATCAGAAGCCAATCGTCTCAACTTACCTGTAGAGGCACATAGTATGCATTTGATAACACATGCAACATTACATTTGTTGGGTTATGATCATATTGCCGATGATGAAGCACAAGTCATGCAGCAGCTAGAGAATCAGGTGATGTTGAAGCTTGGGTTGCACCAGCCATACCCTGAATACTCTGAAGAGGTGAATTGATGAGCCAATGGCGTTGTAAATTACGCAAAAAAATACTGGATTGGTTGCGCCCTGGTGAAACAGAGGAAGAGTTGTTAAATATTGTGCAACGTGCTGAATTTATTCGTTCAGACGAGCAAAGGCGCATGTTAATTCAAGCCGTAGAGTTTCATGATACACGGGTGCGAGAAATCATGACACCGCGCTCACATCTTCACACTATAGATTTATCCATTTCAGCTGCAGATTTAGAAGAAGAAATCATGAATGCCAAAGTTACGCGATTGCCAGTGACTGATGGTGATTTGGATAAGATTGTTGGTGTTGTTTACCTTTGGGATTTATTTGCGGCACGCATCAAAAATCAAACGATTATTTTGTCTGATATGTTGCGTCCATGCCCTAAAATATCTGAATTGCAACGGGTTGCAGGTTTATTGTCAGAAATGCGTGAAGGCAGTCATATCGCTATTGTACAAGATGAGTTTGGTGGTACGGCGGGTTTGGTGACGCTGTCTGACTTGTTAGAAGAAATTGTCGGCTCTATTGATGAAGATACACAAGAAGATGATGCAGGTATTACACGGCTTGAGAATGGTGATATTGAAGTATTAGCGCGTGTGCATATTGAAGAACTTGCTGAGGTTTTGAATATGGATTTTGCAGAGGGTGATTATGATACCGTGGCAGGTTTAATTACCAGTGAACTTGGGCGTATACCTGTAAGTCGAGAGCGCGTGCAGGTTGCAGGGTTGAATATGATGATTGTTGAGGCAGATCCAAGGCGAGTCATACGCGTTCGTATTCGTCTACAAACGCAAGATTGATGATTATGACTTCCAGTTTTACAAGCTGTGTGGTTAGCGTATTCCATGATAAAACTATTTGCATAAAGAGGTTATACAAGTAAAAAATGAATAATAAAATTGCAGTATTAGCCTCAGGTAAGGGAAGTAATTTAAAGACAATCTTAGAAGCTATTGAGCGCGGTGATTGTTGTGCAAAAGTTGAAGTGGTGATTTGTAATAAAGCGGATGCGGGAGCTTTAGAAATTGCTAAAAAGACAGGGGTGCCTCATGTTTGTTTTATCAATCCGAAAGATTATGCAGGGCGTGAAGCATTTGATGCAGCGTGTAGCCAAGTCATCCAAGATGCTGATTGTAAGCTGATTGTACTGGCAGGTTATATGCGTATTTTATCTGAAAGTTTTATTCAGACCTTCCCACAACAAATTATTAATATTCACCCTTCCTTGCTTCCGTCCTTTATTGGGGCAGATGCTGTAGGTGATGCATTGCGTTATGGGGTAAAGGTTTCAGGTTGTACGGTGCATGTTGTCACAAAAGAACTAGACAGCGGGCCTATACTTGCCCAATCTTGTGTGCCTGTGTTCACTGAAGATGATGATGCTTCACTGCATGCTCGGATTCAAGAAAAAGAATATGAGATTTATCCTGAAGTGATTGATAAACTTATAAAAAGATAGTTGAGGGAGTGGAAATGTTAAAATATGTATTAGGTTTGTTGTTACTACTGCCACATTTGGCGATGGCAGGCGATGTTCGCAACGTCAATTTCGCGGCATTTCAGAAGGTGGACAAAGATTTTGAATTTTCACCGATTGTGGAAGGTACGTTTAGTGATTTTATTGCAGCGATGGAGGGCTCACAAATTCTCGCCTTAGCGCATACAGCAGGTGCTATTGATGGTGATGTGATTACGTTGCAGACCAGTGTGTTGCGTGATGAGTCAGGTAGCCTTGGCGATTTTGGTGTGGATTGTCAGCTAAGCTATAAAGATGAGAGTACCAAAGAAGACACTTCGTTTTTATTGGGTGGTCTTTGCAAAGTTATTCAAGTTGGGCGCGGTAAGAATGTTCGTGATACCTTGTTTATTCCACATACAAATATTCCCGATACTTCGCAAGGTTTTGATGGCTGGTTTATGTTGGACGAAGATGAAAAAACGGGCATTGCCTTTTATGCAAATGTAAGTGTATCGGAGTAGTTATTCTCTTAATTTGATTCGGACTATGCTTTAACGTATATTGTTATGTTTAGAGGGGGAGGTTGTTGATGTTGAAATATCTATTGATTTTCATGCTGCTTGTTCCAACTTTAAGCATAGCTGGTGAGGTTAGAAGTGTGAACTTCGCGGCATTTCAGAAGGTGGACAAAGATTTTGAATTTTCGCCGATTGTGGAAGGCACATTTAGTGATTTTATTGCAGCGATGGAGGGCTCACAAATTCTCGCTTTAGCGCATACAGCAGGTGCTATTGATGGTGATGTGATTACGTTGCAGACCAGTGTGTTGCGTGATGAGTCAGGTAGCCTTGGTGATTTTGGTGTGGATTGTCAGCTAAGCTATAAAGATGAGAGTACCAAAGAAGACACTTCGTTTTTATTGGGTGGTCTTTGTAAAATTATTAAAGTAGGGCGCGGTGAAAACTTGCGTAAAACATTGCTTATCCCACATACGAATATCCCAGATACTTCACAAGGTTTTGATGGTTGGTTTATGTTGGATGAAGATGAAAAAACAGGCATTGCTTTTTATGCCAATGTGAGTGTTGAACACTAAAGCTGTACCACAATATGAGTTTGAGTTTTGAATCAAAGGTCTAAGCCGAAGCTTAGACCTTTTTTATGAGTTTATTTACCAATGCAAAATTCAGAAAAAACTTTGTCGAGAATAAATTCCACATCACCAATACCAAGGATTTCACCAAGTGTAGACCAAGCTCTGCGCCATTCCATGGCAGTTAAATCAATCATTTCTTCTCGTCCAAGCATGCCTAAACCTGCTTGAATATGTGCTAGAGATACTTCAAGAGCTGCCCTATGTCGTGATGAGGTTACTAAGGCAGCCTCATCGCTTAGGTCAACGTCTCCAAGTTGTTTTGCCATGGTCTCAACCAGTGTTTCTAAACCTTGGTTTTTTTTGATAGAGATAGGCAAAAAATCATCAGCATCAAAAGATGAATTTTTATCAACCTTATTCATGATTTTTAGGTGGATATGAAGGCTTTTAAAGTGTGTTTCAGGCTTCCACGTTTCAGGGCGTGAAGCATCGGCAATAAAAATAACCAAATCTGCTGTTTCTGCAGTTTGTTTGGCACGTTTCACCCCTTCTTGTTCAACAATATCATTAGTATGACGCAAGCCTGCGGTATCGGTAAGGCGGATAGGGATGCCATTGACTTCAAAATCCACTTCAAGGGTGTCGCGTGTGGTGCCTGCAATATCCGTGACAATAGCTCGGTCACGACCAGATAGTGCGTTTAACAAACTCGATTTACCAACATTGGGTTCACCAATAATGGCTACGGTTGCCCCTTCAAATAGACGCTCACCAAGTTTACTGTTTAATTGCTGCTGCATAGGTGCGATGAGTTCACTTTCAACACGTTGCCTTAACTGCTCATAAAAGAGTTCAGGTACTTCATCTTCAGGGAAATCTAAGCATGCTTCAACATGCGCCACTACAGATGTTAAATCATCCATATATTGAGATATTCGGCGACCAAATGTGCCATCTAATTGTTTCTGGGCTTGTTTGGCAGCTCTTAGAGTGGCTGCGTCAATACATGCCACCACAGCTTCAGCTTGGGATAAATCAATCTTACCATGTTCCACTGCACGGCGGGTAAACTCACCAGGTTCAGCGGCACGACAACCAAGCACTAAAGTGCGTTCAAACAATGCTTTAAGTAGCATAGGGCTACCATGCGCTTGCAATTCAACAGTATCTTCACCTGTATAAGAGTTGGCACCTGCAAAATAAATGGTTAAGCCATGGTCTATGGTCTCACCTTGGGCATCATACCAGTGGTGAAAGTGAGCAAAGCGGGGTGTAAATGGTTTATCACGTTGGCAAAGCTTTAAGGCGATAGAGGCCGCTTGTGGCCCCGACAAACGGATAATGCCAATGCCACCCCGACCATGTGGGGTAGCAATCGCAGAAATAGTATCATTCATCGTTCACGTTGTTCCTTTGCCTTAATCATGATGTTGTTGGGAGTAGAAGCTATGAAGCTAGCGCTTTAGTCAACATTCATGCTCCGCATAACTAGGCGTTGCTGGATGATGGAAAGAATATTATTGGTTACCCAATAAAGTACGAGTCCTGCAGGGAAGAACAAGAACATGGCTGTCATAAACAGCGGCAAGAATTTCATGACCTTAGCTTGGATAGGGTCTGTTGGTGCAGGGTTTAGCTGCATTTGGATAAACATGGAAACACCCATCAGCACGGGTAATACGAAATAAGGGTCTTGCACGGATAAATCATGAATCCAACCGTAGAATGGTGCTTGGCGCAACTCTATAGAAATAAGCAATACTTTATAAAGCGAGAAGAATATAGGCATTTGCGCCACAATAGGTAGACAGCCACCCAATGGGTTTACTTTATTTTTCTTATATAATGCCATCACTTCTTGGCCCATTTTTTGTCTATCATCGCCATAGCGGTCTTTTAGCCTTGCCATATCAGGCTGAAGTTTGCGCATATTCGCCATAGAGCGATAACCACTTTGCGTGGGTATAAATAATAAAGCTTTTAGCGTTAAGACCATGAGAATAATAATCAAACCATAGTTAGGAATATATTGGTGCAACCAAAGCATGACTTCGTGTAATGGTTTGGCAATAACCGTTAACCAACCGAAATCCACAGCGCGTTCAAGACCTACATTAAGTTTTTCTAATGCTGGTACAGATTTAGGACCAATAAAGATATTATTTTCAAATACCATATCACCATTGTCCACCACACCGTCATGAATCATACCAGCCTGATATGCTCTACCATCACCTTTATAATAATAACGGTAATGCTCTTCTTGGTTTGCGGCATAAATGGTGTTCATGAAATAGCGGGTCATCATGCCTGTCCAACCGCCAACGGATGCAAATTTCTTCTCGCCCGTTTCATCCAATTCATCATAAGTGACTTCTATTAAGTCACCGTTGAACAAGCCAATCGGACCGTCATGTTCATTGTAATTTTTCGTTGCAGGTTCAATCGGATTTTTTTCAACGACTTGTAGGTATAGCTTTAGACCAGCACCACCTTTGATACGGTCTTGTGTTTTAAGGACATATGAACCTTGTTCTAAAGTGTAAGTACGTTGCCAGATATAACCATCACTCAATTTACCTTCAAATTGAGCCACTGTTGTACCACTGTTATCTTTTAGCGAAACAAGCTTGAAGGGTTCAACTAGCTTTTGTGTAAGTACGCCACTGTTGATATACGCTTGGTGAAACTCATTTTGCAAAAGAAGTTTGATTTTCTCTGGGTTATCGAGTGCTTGTTGGTATTGCAGCAGTGTGGCTTCAGTTAACCAACCGCGGGCATTGATTTTTAGTGATAACACATCATTGCCAAACTCAGAAATAATGTTGGTTGCTAAAACCTCTTTGTTTGCTACAGGTTTGGTGATGGTTGTTGGTGCAGGACTACCTGATGATGTTTGAACTGTGTCAGCCAGTGGTGCTGTGGTATGCTCAGCATCGGTTGGGGCTGCAACATCTTGTTGTGTCACAGGTTTTACGATTTCTTGTTGCGGAAACATCCAGCCCCAAGCCATGAGAACAAACATGGAAAGTGCAAAAGCTAAAATCAGGTTTTTGTTGTCCATTCGATAAATCCTATATGTTTAAATATGTTGAAAAAGGTTGCTGCTCACGGCAGCGGGTCGTAACCATGACATGATGAGAACGGATGGCAACGTAGAATACGTTTAAGCGCCAGCCAACCACCTTTGATGGCACCATATTTTTGTAATGCTTCAAGTGCATACTCCGAACAAGTAGGTATAAAGCGACAACGCGCAGGCAGCATAGGCGAAATAATATAGCGGTAAAATTGCACTATTTTGATTAGAATCCACTGCATATTAAATACGGGTAAGCAGCTTATCAAAGCAAGTGTTCATGGTGTGCTCGGAAACTTGGTTGCTTTGTAATTGTGGTGTTGGTATTGCCAGTATATCCATGTGTTTATCACGAATAGAATGTTGGCGGAATGCGCTTCTTAGGCATCGCTTGAGGCGATTACGTTGTACGGCATTGCCATATTTTGTAGATACAGCAAGCCCCAAACGTGCATGACTGCAAGCATTTGGGGCCACTATCAAATTCAATCCTAAAACTCTAAAACGTTTACCTTGTTTCATTCGCGCAAAATCAGCTTTACTGATTAAACGGAACTCACGCGGAAAATCTGTTTTTATGCAGATAGACGTTTGCGGCCTTTAGCACGGCGACGGTTAAGCACAGCGCGACCACCACGAGTTGCCATGCGAGCACGGAATCCACATGTGCGAGCGCGACGAATACGACTTGGTTTGTATGTAAAACTCATTTGAAACTCCTACTAATCCGAAAAAAGGAAGCGCATCATAATCTTAGAAGGTTCAGTGTCAATCATTTGTCTGTGTTCATACATCTTACAGCCTTACAAAGAACGGTAAGGCAATAAGTGGAGCAATGGCTTCCTGCTTTTTGCCATACAAGAAAAAGCCCAAGCCAATGCCGCCAAAGAGTACGCTCAAAATGATTTGGGAGATGTTGTTTATAGCGTCCCCTTATTCCTAAAATTGTTTAAGTCCGACAGGCTCCTAGATACATTTTAATAAAACGTGAATTAAACTTACGGAGTTTGTTTCTTAAGCGTACGTTGGTTGATGGCTCGGAATATAAACTCAATGGCAAGAGCGCTGATAAAAGTTCCCAGCATATAATAAGTAATCAAAGGCATGTCCTGCTGGGTATGGTATAGCGTTAACCCAGCAATACCAAACATGCTTGTTGCTGCCCCAAGCACAAGCCATAGGTTTGCGCCCGTTTCTTTGATTTTACGCAGGTGACCAAGATGGGTTAAACCTTGAATGATTAATACAACCAATGCTGCAATGGTTGTCACTTCAGCCAAATTCAAGAAAAGAATCATAGGTAAAATAAGGATGCCACTCACAATCAACCCACCATAAGAGCTATGGATATGGTATGTATAAACTTTAGGCAGCTCACCATCTTTTGCCATGGTGTAGCCAATTTCAGTTGCCGCATAAAGCGTTGCATTGATGGCGGATGCCGTTGCAAGCAGTGCCGTTGCTGCCATGATTTTAAAACCAATTTCGCCAAATATAGGCTGTGCGGCTTCAGCTAGTGCATAGTCTTTCGCATGAATGACTTCAGATAAAGGCAAGTTGCCTAAGACAGCAACACTTGTGAGAATATAAAGCAGGCCAACCAAAGTAATGGTGATCATCATAGCGCGCATCATTGTTTTTTCTGGGTTTTGCATATCTTCCACGGTATTGGTAATCACACTAAAACCTTGGTAAGCAAAAAAAGTAAGCCCAATAGCAAAAAACATATTCGATACAGGTGGCATATCGGCAATGCTTAAGAGATTTGGTTTAACATAGAAAAGAGCCACAACAGTGAAGAATAATAAGATTGAAATTTTGATGGCGACAATAACCGTTTCTGATTTTGCAACCAATGAAGCGCCTACAAGGTTGATGAGAATAAATGTTACAACGATACCAACAGCAAACACATTATCCCAATGATTAGCCTCAGGTATAAATGTGCCCGCATAAGCGCCAAAGGCCTTAGCAACAGCGGTAATGGCGATTAATTGCGACAAGTAAAAAAGAACACCCGCACTGCTAGAGAAAATGCCTTCGCCAAAGCTTTGTACTAAGTATTCAACGATACCTCCGCGAGAGGGGTAGCGCAGTGCTAACTTAGCCAGAGAGTAACCACTTAACAGCGCGGCAAACCCACCAAAGATAAAAGAGAGCCAAACAATGTTTCCAGCAATGGCTCCTGCTTGACCAATTACAATGAAAATACCTGCACCTACCATAGAGCCTGTGCCCAGCATGACTGTATTAAGCGTATTGAATGCTTTTTTATTATTCATATTATTATTGCTTTCCTATTTGTTCTTTTGAAGATTTCTTAAATCATTGCGTAGTGAAGCAAGCTTTTGTTCATACACATGGACATCACCATAATCAATGAAATTGTACTCATATTGATGTGTGCTAGGATTCCTTTTTGCATGTTTGATAGGACACCAAAATTGCTCTGTACGCGCAAAAATTTCACGAACATAAGCGATTAAACCATTGCCATAACCACAATAAATACAATTGAACTTTTCAATGACATTGAGGTAATTCAAGTGCTGCCTATCAATGATAAGGTAGTCATTTCTAGATACCAAGGGGATGCCATAAACCCTAAAACAGGTTTGCTGATAAATAAAAACAAAGATATCCAAAATAATTAAAGGGAAAATGCCACTGTAAATAATAGGTGCGGTAAGGATATAGGATATGTTAGATTGCTTGAGGTAAGAGAAGAGTCCAGTGCGGTGAAGCTCATGAAGTTTACGAGCCTCACGATTAAAAGTGACCTTTCCTCGTTCCAAGCTATATTGAAATTGGTCACGCTTTTTTGCAATAATATCTTCAATTTCTTGTGTTAACTGCTGCTCTAGGTGCTGTATGTTTTTGAGTATTTCTTCATAACGAGACTGCGGCATAATCATTTCTCCGTAAGTCAGCCAAACTTAATATAATTTAAGCAATAATGCAGCTGAAAAACGCTTGCTACATATATCGTTGTTATACTTGCATCCATATCAATTTGGTAAAGCTAGCAAAGGAGCGGTGTATTCATGGTTACCTGTTATGAGGAAATCAAAGTTAAAGTCGTACAAAAAAGGGCAGCATGATGAGTGTCAGACCTATGCCGACCAAAGCATAAGTATTCGTTACAAAATAAGGGAAAACCATTAAAGCTATACCTGCAAGCAAAGCGACAACTTCTTTTTGCTTCTTCCCATACATAAAAAAGCCCAAGCCAATGCCGCCAAACAGCACGCTCCACATCAATTGCGAAGTATCAGCCATGTACCTTTATCCCTTTCATCGTTTTAATATTGAATGCCATGATAGCTTAATAGTATAGCCAAGATTATCGCTTTGCTATGAAATGCTTTATTTTATAGATAAAGGGAAGCATCCCCTTTTTCTTAGAGAAGTTGTCAGTCCGAGTTTGCGCAATTGTTAGGCTTGCTCATTTTTTGATGGTAATTTTCGCATAGCCTCTTTCCAAGGAGGCTTTTCCCACTCGGGATGT
>JALUWH010000189.1 GCA_027019685.1 Ghiorsea sp.
AAACTTAAGCCCAGTAATGTTTTTAAAAACATGGCGGAGAGAGAGGGATTCGAACCCTCGATAGATTTTACTCTATACACCCTTAGCAGGGGCGCGCTTTCAGCCACTCAGCCACCTCTCCTTGTAGTTGCTCCGCTGCAAAACAGCGGAGACCACATTAGCTGGCGGAAGGGGTGGGATTCGAACCCACGGTAGGTTTCCCTACGCCGGTTTTCAAGACCGGTACATTCGGCCAGCTCTGTCACCCTTCCGTTGAGGGGCGCAATATAGCCAGTGTTGTTTCGATTGCAAATGGAAAAGACAATAATGATAAAAATCCCTTAAAATTGCTCGGTCATACGTTTGCCAAGCAGGGTTGGATTGCGTTCTACAATTACACCTGCAGCTTCCAATGCAGCAAACTTTGCTTCTGCCGTACCTTTACTGCCAGAAATAATGGCACCAGCATGTCCCATGCGTTTACCCGATGGTGCGGTTGCACCTGCAATAAATGCGACTACAGGTTTGGAAACATGTTGTTGAATGTATTCGGCTGCCTCTTCTTCTTCAGAGCCACCAATTTCACCGATCATAATGATGCCATCTGTTTGTGTATCAGCTTCAAAAAGTTTAAGGCAATCGATGAACGTCATGCCATGAATAGGGTCGCCACCGATACCAATGCAGGTGCTTTGTCCGAGTTTAGTTTGGGTCAGCTGTTCTACGGCTTCATAGGTAAGTGTGCCAGAGCGTGAAACCACACCAATGCGACCTGCCAAATGTATATGAGCGGGCATGATGCCAATCTTGGCTTGCCCTGGGGTAATAATACCAGGGCAGTTAGGGCCGATTAAGACATTATCTCTGCCCCTTAAGTATGCTTTTACCTTTAGCATATCATCAACAGGGATACCCTCGGTGATGCAAACAATAAGTTTGATGCCTGCATCTGCTGCTTCCATAATGGCATCAGCTGCAAATGGGGCGGGCACATAAATGACACTGGCTTCTGCATTGGCTTGTTTGACAGCATCATCTACTGTGTTAAATACAGGCAGCCCGAGATGGGTTGTGCCACCTTTGTTTGGGGTAACACCACCCACAAAATTGGTGCCATACGCAATCATTTGTTCTGAGTGGAAGGTGCCTTGTTTGCCTGTAAACCCTTGGCAAATGACACGGGTATTTTTGTCTAATAATACACTCATTGTATTGCCTCCGCAGCCAATGTTGCTGCTTCATCCAAATCCTTTGCCCATTGTACATTCAGCTCCGCATCAGCGATAAGCTTTTGCCCTTCTTGTTCATTGGTGCCAACCAAACGCATAACTACGGGTACACGCATAGGGTGTGTTTTGATGGCTTCAAGCAAGCCTTGTGCAATGACATCACAACGCACGATGCCGCCAAAAATATTGACCAATACAGCTTTCACATGTTGATCATCAAACAAAAGTTTAAACGCTTCGCATACCGTTTCTACGGTGACACCACCGCCAACATCTAAGAAGTTGGCAGGTTTTTGCCCTTTGAGTTGAATGATATCCATGGTTGCCATGGCAAGCCCTGCACCATTAACCATGCAGCCAATGGAGCCATCGAGTGCAATATAGTTGAGCCCATATTTGGCAGCTTCGGTTTCTTTGGGGTCTTCTTCATCTAAATCACGTAAATTGGCAACGCTGGGTTGCCGATAAAGTGCGTTGTCATCGACAGAAAACTTTGCATCCAAGGCAACAAACTGATGTTGTGTTGTGAGTACCAAAGGGTTGAGCTCAAGCAAGCTGGCATCTGTTTTGACAAACATGGCATACAATGACTCAGCCAGTTTGCCAAATACTTTAGCATTGTCGCCTTCTAGCCCTAAGAAAAATGCTATTTTTCGACTGATATAAGGCGATAAACCTGAAACAGTGTCCACTTGCACGGTTAAAATACGCTCGGGTGTATTGGCGGCAACTTCTTCAATATCCATGCCGCCATCGGATGAAACTACAAAGCTGATACATTCATGTTCGCGGTCAATTAGCAGACTTAGGTAATATTCATGTTCAATATCGACAGCCGTTTCAATGTATAAACGGTGAACTTCCTTGCCTTCTTTGCCTGTTTGATGGGTAACCAAGGTGCTGCCCATTAAATCATTGGCGGCTTGTTCTACCTCTTCAAGTGATTTGCAAACACGTACACCACCAGCCTTGCCGCGACCACCAGCATGAATTTGTGCTTTAACCACCCAAGTTTCACCACCCAAGAGTTCGGCAATAGCAAATGCTTCATCAGCATGTAATACGGGTTTACCATGAGGCACTGAAATGCCATAGGCTTTGAGTAGTTGTTTAGCTTGATACTCGTGAATATTCATGAAAATACACCCATGTTATCAACTTGCTGAACCAGTTCTTTGACGGATGCTAACGATGTTTTCATGGCTGTTTTTTCTTGTTTGTTTAAGTCCAACTCTATGACCCCTTCCATGCCACCGCCTCCAAGCTTGCATGGCACGCCCATAAAATAATTGTTGATGCCGTATTCACCTTCAAGCCATGCAGCACACGGTAAAATTTTGTTTTGATCTTTTAAAATAGCCTCTGCCATTTCGATAACGGCTGCACCAGGTGCATAAAATGCAGAGCCAGTTTTAAGCAATTGTACAATTTCTGCACCGCCTTGGGCAGTACGTTCACTGATTTTATCAATATCTTCTTTGCTCATCATGTCAGTAAGCGGAATACCGCCCACGGTAGAATACCGCGTAAGCGGAACCATGTTATCGCCATGTCCACCCAATACCAAAGCGGAAACATCGGTGATAGAAACATCCAAAGCTTGGGCAATAAATGAACGCATACGCGCAGAATCTAATACGCCAGCCATGCCGACCACCCGTTTGCGGCAAAAACCTGAAACTTGTTTGGCAGTATAAACCATGGCATCAAGTGGATTGGTCACCACAATAATAATACATTCGGGTGAATGCTTAACGATATTTGCCGTTACTTCAGCAACAATTTTCACATTGGTTGCCAATAAATCATCACGACTCATGCCCGGCCTGCGAGCGATACCAGCAGTAATGACAACCACATCGGAATTTGCAGTATCAGCATAGTCTTGCGTGCCTTTAACGTTGACATCATAACCTAAGATAGGGGAGGCTTCATACATATCCAAGGCTTTGCCTTGGGGCACACCTTCCGTCACATCGAGCAGTACAATATCACCCAGCTCCTTATAAGCGGCTAAAAATGCGGCGGTTGCACCAACATTACCTGAGCCAACAACGGTGAGTTTTTTTCTTGGAAAATAAGCGTTATCATATGGAACAACACCAGACCAGCGCATAAGCGACTCCTTTGAGATGGTTATTGATAAGTCGTAAGATAGCGTTTTATTTTACAAAGGCATAGTCAGTGCTTGCGTTACGGCTTGGAATTGTATTTCTGCGCGATTGCCTTTGAAATGAAAACATTGGGCAAAGGCTGCTTGAGATGGGATTTTGCAAGCAATCCAAACCGTACCTACAGGTTTATCTTTGCTGCCACCATCAGGGCCTGCAATGCCGCTTACCGCAAGTGATAACGTGTTGTTCTCACAACCACGAACAGCACCTTCCGCCATGCTTAGTACAACTTCTTGGCTCACTGCACCATAGGTTTCAAGAAGATGAAGGGGTACACCCACTTCTTCATGCTTGGCTTGATTGCTATACGTTACCCAGCTTCTATCCAATACCGATGATGCGCCAGCGATGGCACCAATAGCTGCGGTAAGTGCACCTACTGTGCAAGACTCTACACAGCGAATTTGCCAATGATTTTGTTGGAGCTTCTGAATTAATTGTTTTGCTTCATTCATTTTATTATAACCCAAACTAAAATAAATAGACCAAGTGCTGCCCCCATGATACCTGCAATTAAATCATCATTGATAATGGAAAACCAATCAGCCCCCCATGTTTCCACTGTTTTAATGGGGAAAGGTTTAAGAATATCAAAGCTGCGGAAGAGAATAAAAGCCAAGGGTAAAAGCATGTTTAAATCAAGTTGAGGGTAAAACAGCAGGATGATGTAAATACAAAGCCATTGTCCAGCCCATTCATCAATGACAATCCAGCCGGGGTCATGGTTTTCACCTTGTGCGACAAGGTGAGG
Organism: Ghiorsea sp.; assembly: GCA_027019685.1. Classification (GTDB taxonomy): domain Bacteria; phylum Pseudomonadota; class Zetaproteobacteria; order Mariprofundales; family Mariprofundaceae; genus Ghiorsea. The sequence goes on from JALUWH010000189.1 coordinate 4,134, forward strand.
TAATAAATAATAACACACAATAAAACCAATAACTGTAACGTATAATGTTGCCAAACCTAAGCTATGAATCCCCCAAGTTTGTAAAATAAACCAAGCGGGAATAAGAGAAAATAAGCTGCCCCATGTGCCTGGTGCTTTGGGCAACCAACCACTACCAAGCCCTGAGGCAAGCCATTTGAGCATGGATAATGTGAGTGGGGATAGTGTTGAATTATGCAAAATGGTCATAACCTTTGATATTATAGTCCACGATTTCTCCCTCATGTATCAAATGTACACCTTCACCTTTTATACAAGTGCCAATGTGTTGTGCATCTATACTTTGCAGAGCTTGTCGCTTCGATGCAGGGGCTGTACATAATAAAGCATAATCCTCACCGCCGCTTAATATTTTTTTTAAGCAGGCTTCTTTAGTAAAATGAGGTAATAATTGTTGGTAGCAAGCTAAGTTTTGAATGTGTGCCAAATCAATGTATATGCCAAGTGTTGAGCCTTTGGCGATATGCCCTGCATCTTGGAGCAGCCCGTCACTGATGTCGATGCAGCAACGAATACCAAGTTCACGCAAAGTTATACCTTGGTTATATAAAGGTTTGATGTGTTGAAAATGAGGAACAAAACAGCCGTTTTTCTCGCCTTGGAGCCACTGTTTTAAACCAGCCGCCGCCAGCCCCGTGTTGCCTAATAACCAAACATCATCACCAACTTGGGCGTGGGTGCGTAACATGGCTTGTCCTTTGGGCAGTAAACCACCCACAGTAACATTGATGCTATTGCTGTTCGAGCGCACAGTATCACCCCCTGCAAGCTCAACCTTGTGCATTAAACATGCTTGAACAATACCATCGCTCATATTGCTTAAACTTGCAGTATCCTTTGCCATGATGGCAAGCCACAGCCAAGCGGGTGTTGCGCCCATAGCGGCTAAGTCGGACAGAGCTGCGTTGATAGCGCGACCCCCTGCAATATCCAGTGGCATATCTTGCGGCCAATGCACAGCTTCAACGGCAGTATCCGTGCTAACGACCAACTCAAAACCATCAGGAATAGCATGGGTTGAAGCATCATCACCATTACCCACTTGGGTTGTGGGGTGCTTGAAAGGGGTGCGCTGCTGAAATAAGCGGCTGATAGCATCAAACTCTTGATTCATGCTGTGAACTTAGCGCAAGATAAAAAAAAACCAAGCACTGCTTAGCCTATAGATTTAATGGGCTTGGTCTCGGCGCTTTAATAATGCATTAGGTTGACCTGCGCTAGGAGAGTGATGGGAGGAGGAAGGGTTTACTCCATTCATTAAGCTTTTAAAGAATCCTAAATGATTCTTTAAAAGAATCTGTTGACAGCATCCTAAAAGATGCTTACTGTTCGCAATGTGGTCAGGAGGTTGTATGAATACACGAACATCATTTATGGTAGGACGAAAAGATTGGGCTTTCTTTTGTTCATTAATGACTAAAATTAGTGTCAAAAGAGATATCAGAATTGCGCTGCAGCTTGAGCAAGAGCTTAATGATTTTGAAGGACTTAATACAAACAGTGAAGAAGATAGGAAAATTATTTTGGAGTCTTTGTCTTGGGGTATTTTGGATAAGGTTAAAGTTAGTGTGGTATTACCAAAAGAGCTTGTTAATCGTCTCAATGAAAGGTGCAAAGTATGGAATGTACCTAGGTCAATGTTTTTCCACAGGTTTATTGAATATCAAAATGTAGCCACTTTTTATTCTGCTTTTATGCTAGTGAACCCAAGGAAAACATTAGAGCAAAAGTATTATTATCAGTGGCTGGAAAAAGCGAGTCGAAGCTGCCCTGCACTTAATGAATACCGTGAATACTATAACAAAATAAAAGATGATTCTGATCATCCAAGCCATGATGGTGGTGCTTTAAGCGATGAGGATATTTTATACAATTATTTGACTAAGTTTTATCAACGCTTTTTAAATGTTGCTACTGATGATGAAAGAAGACATGAAGTGAACAAAATGGTACCTGATGTAAATCTGGATGACTTGTTTAGTTTTGATGTGGATACGGAGATAATATGAAAGAAAGAATGGGTGATGAATTTGTTTTTACAGCACATGCTAAACAAAGAATGAGACAGCGTGGCATTTCTGGTGTGGTAGTAGAATGGCTATATCGTTTTGGAGAAGAGCGGTATACAAAAGGTGCTTATATCTTATTTTTTAATAAACGCGCAATGAAACGGCTGAGAAAACATTTAGGTTGTACGTTTGCCAAGTTTGAATCACAAGTGAGGAATAACTATCTCATTATTTGTAATGGCGTAATCATTACAGTTGGTCATAGGTATAAAAGGATAAAATAAAATTGGATTTTCGTTACTCACGAATAGTAAGGCAATACGAAGGTAATCATATATCAAAAAGAGGTGTAATATGACAATAAGGATAAAAAAAGTATTCAAGTTTAAAAACACAAAAGCCAACGGTCAGTTGGCAGGAAAAGAAGTTAAACATGAAGTGCCTAAATTTATTTATGAAGAGTTCATAAATATTAAAAATGCGAAATTTTTGATTGAAAAACAGTATAACTCATTAGTGCAACAGCTTGTAAGAGAAGCCTTGTTAGATAAGAATGGAACAACAGAAAAGCACTTGCAATCTATCGAAAGTGTAATTAGCAAGTTCATTGCCTTTGGTAAAGGGGATATAGAACGATGGTGTGATTCTCGAGAATGTGGAGAGAAATTCAAGAAGATACTGGTTAAGATTGCTATGGATAATATTTATATCCCAGAAAATAAAAAAGTTATGCTGATTGATAGGCTGGCAAGCTTAGCTGATAAAGATGACCCGATAGCGGAGTTCCTTTTTACAAAAATTGAAGTGACAGAGCCAGATGTTGATTTTGACTGGGATATAGTGGTCAACCTAGGTAATCCCCCCGAAAAATGTATGAGTTTATAAGTAGAATTTTCTAGTAATCAAAACAGGATGTTTTACGGTGAAGAAATCAAAATATAGCGACAGCCAAATTATTGACACTTTGAAAGAAGCCTGAGGCTTTAGCTGTGCCTGAAACAATAAATGAGTCTTGGTCAATGGGTTTTATGCATGATCAACTTAGTGATGGTTGAAATTACAGTTTTTAATGTGGTTGATGACTTTAACCGTAAGGGCTTAACTATTGAGGCAGACTTTTTACTGCCTGCAATACGGGTGATCGGAGTACTGGATAAAATTAGTGAGTGGCGTGGCAACCCCAAGAGTATTCGCCGCGTAAATTACAGGGTAAAGAGGCTGGATGAAACTCTGCTCATACCCCTAAAGTGGTAATTCTATACCGTGAAAGCAAGTGGTGAAGTACTTCTTTTCTAAGCTAGGTTCTTAAATAAAAGGCTGATGGTATCAAACTCTTGATTCATGCTGTGAACTTAGCGCAAGATAAAAAAAAACCAAGCAGAATCACTGCTTGGTTTTATATGGTATTGCTGGATTGAGCAGTGTTTTTTAGAAACGACTACCAGCCATATAATGTTGAACGGCTGCTTTTTCAGCATTCATCTGACGAATCACATCAGCTGTATGGGTAAGTAAGTGTGCAAACACAGCATAAGCCAACTCTTGATTTTCTTTCATCAAGCTGGTGAAAGCAGAACGTGGTAGTTTATAAATGACACAATCATCACGTGCAGTAACGGTAGCACTGGCTTCGGCAGCGGTTAGAAAACTCATTTCGCCAACCAAGTCACCAGGGTGGACAGTGCCAACCCGCACATTTTCACCATTGCAATCACAATCAATATGCGCAGTGCCTGCATGGATAATGTATAGTGCTTGCCCCATACTTCCTTGTTTTACAATAGTATCACCAGCGCTATATTCAACCACGTCAAATTTTGTGGATAACACGTCGCGTTGTGTGTCATCAAGCTTTTGTCCAAAGAAGTTTTGTTCTAACCAATTAAAATCAATATTCATCTGTGTTGCTCCTCCAAATTCCTCTAAGCTCAATGTAAACAGTCTTTATGTTTTTATCAAGCGACATGCTGCTTATACGTAGAAGCTTAATATAAACGTTGCGCAGAAAAGTTAGCTAGGTCACACAATAACTGTTTAAGTTGCTTGTTTTCTACATCGGGTAATAAATCTATGGCGCGTTTTGCATAAACTTTGGCTTTCAACATGGTGTATGCTGTGCCACCATGTTGCAATACACGGTCTCGAATCCATGCTCTATCGCCTTCATGGTATGGTTTTTCATCGCGCTCAGAAATAATGCGTACCCGTTCTTGTAGTTCAGGGTCTTGCTGCATGGCGTGAATTAGCGGCAAGGTAATTTTACCTTCTTCCAAATCATGACCTACAGGTTTGCCTGCGGCTTCTTCATCAGACAAATAATCCAAAGCATCATCCATGAGTTGAAAGGCAACACCCAAACACATGCCATATTCCGTCATATCTCGAATCACTTGTTCAGATTGACCGCTAACATGTGCGCCAACTTCGGCTGCTGCTGCAAACAATACAGCAGTTTTGCGTTCAATCACTTCTAAGCATTCTGCTTCTGTCATTTCCAAGTGAAAAGTGCGGGAAAGTTGTAATACTTCGCCTTCAGCCAGCGCGTTGGTGACATCAGACATTAATTTTAACATGCCCATGTCGTTGTCTTGCACCAACATTTGGAATGAGCGAGAGAATAAGTAGTCACCCACCAAAACACTGGCTTGATTGCCCCATACTGCATTGGCAGAAGGGGTATTGCGCCTAAAATCAGATGAATCCACCACATCATCATGCAATAATGATGCGGTATGAATAAACTCAACAACCACAGATAAAGGGATATGCCTATCCCCTTTATAATCAAACATCTTGGCAATCAAAAGACATAACAATGGGCGCAGGCGTTTGCCACCACTATTAATAATATAGTGACCAATAGCGGGAATCATAGCGATGTCCGATTGTAGGTTGTCGTGAATGCAGTCATTCACGCGTTTCATATCATCGGTGCACAGTTTGATGGCTTGGTTGAGTGGGTTATCGTTTTTCACGGGTTGAAGCGTAGGGGGTTAAGCGTTTTCGTCAACCAAGGATAACCAAGCTTGGGATAAATCCGTATTGCTGGCAGCGAGAATAGGGCAGCTTAAACGTGATTGTGCAAAAGGATGTTTGCCCTCAAAATCAGTGACCATACAAGCCGCTTCTTCGGCAAGCAATAACCCTGCGGCATAATCCCAAAGTTTTTGACCACCATGCACAATAAATTGCGCCCGCCCTGCAGCAAGCCATGCCCATTCCAAGGCGCATGTGCCAATATTGCGTTGGCTTCGATAATGTTTTTTAGTCACGAGTTGGATGGCGAGAGGTGTTTTAAGACGTTTGAAATCAACAAAACCAATGCAATCATCTAAAGTTTTGTTGGTAGGGATAGGTGTATAGCTTTCACCATTGATGCGTAAACCATTACCCAATGTGGCTGAAAACATTTCACCACGCACAGGGTCATAAATACAGGCTAATACGGGTTTTCCATCTGCAATCAACGCAATAGATATGGCAAATAAGGGCATGGGTGTGGTGAAGTTACCCGTGCCATCTAGTGGGTCAACGCACCAAAACTTACCACCATGATGCAAAGCTTGCAGTTGTTCTTCTTGGCTCATTTCCTCGCCTAAAAAGCCAATAGATGGGTCAAGCGCATATAAAGCTTCTTGGATAAAGGCTTGCGCTTTTTCATCGGTTTCAGTGACGATTGAGCCATCGCTTTTGCGTGTTTGTATAGAAAGTTGGCTTTCAAATGCAGGTAATAAAATATTTTGTCCTGCATCCTTGGTAATGCGTTCAACGTGTTGTAAAAGGTTTAACATAATGATTTCCACGTTGCTAAAGGTATTTTTCGTGCTTTGCCAAAGCCGCCTACCCAATGCACGCTATCTACTTTGATGCGATACAGTG